>JAHEYM010000001.1:8674-45158 GCA_023251595.1 Bacteroidota bacterium | reverse complement strand
ATTACTCAATATGGTTATACTGTAACTTCACCGGTTTCCGGCTCTTACACCGTTTCTTCACTTCCATCAGCGAATAACGATTTCGGAACTACCTGTATGGGTGGTTTTGATCTCGAAGCTTATTTATGGACAGGGAATTTCCGCCCCGGTTTCAACAGATATATATATGTGGATGCATACAACACCCATTGTTTGCCAACAAGTGGAACAGCAACATTAACTTTGGATTCACGTCTTACTTATGTGAGTTCCAATCTTGCACCAACTTCTGTTGCAGGAAATGTGATTACATGGAATTTCTCGAATCTGAACAACGTAAATTATTGGTACTGGTACAATGCGTGGTACACTTGGGTTGAAGTTGCTGTTTCTCCCTCCGCCGTGATCGGTGATTCTCTTTGTAACACCTTCTCAGTTGACCCAATTGTCGGCGATTTCGATGCAACCAACAATACTTCTACTGTTTGTCGTGTGTTCACGAACGCGATCGATCCGAATGAGAAAACAAGAGAAGAAGGTGTTGGTGCAACCGGAAGAATTCTTCCGACAACAACCCTTGATTACACCATTCATTTCCAAAATACCGGAACCGATACCGCGTATAATGTGTTTATTCTCGATACACTCGACACACATTTAGATCTTAATACATTCCAGGTTGTTTCGAGCAGCTCGCAGGTAACTGTTGATATTCTTCCGGGTCGTGTGGTGAAGTTTGGTTTCTATAATATAATGTTACCCGATTCAGGTGCAAATCAGGCGAGATCTAATGGTTATGTTGCATATAGAGTTAAACCAAATACAGGTGTTGCAAATGGGTCAATCATTAATAATGTAGCAGGAATTTATTTCGACTTTAATTCCGCTGTAGTTACGAATACAACACTCAATACGATCGATGTATTTCTTTCTACGCCATCTATATATATGGAAAATGACGTGATGAATTTATATCCTAATCCTGCAGTCAGAGAACTTGCGATTGAAGTTCATGGAAACACTGGTACAACCGATTTCACGGTGGTTGATATGTTGGGAAATGAAGTAATGAAAGGAAACTTCACCGGAAATTTATATAGAGTTAATGTGAGTCAACTTGCAAATGGTGTTTACACTGTTAAAGCAACAAACAGCACAAGTGTGAAAACTTCTAAAATTACGATCACCCATTAATCCTTTCCCCACCCAACCTCCCCAAATGGGGAGGAGTAATTTTATTCTTCAACTTCACTAAAAGTCCTCCCCATTTGGGGAGGATTTAGGTGGGGTAAAAAAACCGTCCCGTTAATCGCGGGACGGTTTTATTTCAGAGATTTTCTGATTGATATCATAAATCACTTTATCGAACGCCCGGGTAGCTGTTTCTACTTTTAACAATATTTCTGCATTCATCGGATCGTTTGGATTCTCAAAATTGAAGAGACTGATAAGGCCGAGAAGACTCGCGATCGGCGCACGTACCTGATGAGATTGCATATTGGCGATTTCGGTAAGGGTCTTGACGTGATGAGCCAATTTTTGTTCCGCAATTTTTATTTCGGTTATATCAGTGATCGAGATTAATATTTCACCGACCAGATTTGTATGGTTGAATATGGGTCTTATATTGATGATCAACCAAACCGAACTACCAGCTTCTTGCGGGTATTGAACTTCATATTTAAATATTTTGCCTTGTAAGACCTGTCTTTGTTTGTCAGCGAACGGTTGCTGTCGTTCGGGAGGAAGTGTTGTTAGCATGTTGGTGTTCTTTTCCAACTTTTTTCCGAAGGCAAGTATCGTCAAATCATAACCACGTTTGTTGAATGAACGAATGTTTAAATCCGTATCAAGTAAAAGAAAACCAATAGTAGTGTTTTCAAAGATTGCCTGAAGGTTTCTTTCTGATTTTTGCAATGCCTCTTCCGCTTGTTTCCGTTCGGTAATATCATGCACAATCCCAATGACACCAATTATTTCACCTTTTAAATTTTTTAAAGGAGAGTTAGTATCCAACGCCCAGCCATCTATTTCGGAATTGGGTATATGAAAATTAAAATCAGGTGTAATCACAATTTCACCGGTCAATGCTCTCTTAATATTGTTTATAACATTTGTCTTTTCTAAAAATGGAAATATCTCAGATGGATACTTACCCAAGACCTGCGAAGCCGGTACGCCGGTAAATTTTTCCATAAAAGAGTTCCAAACCAAATAGCGCAAATTCCGGTCGTAAACAATAATTCCATCCTGTGCGTTTTGGATAATTTGTTTATTAAATTCGTTTGATTCCGCCAGAGCCTCCTCTGCCTGTTTGCGATCGGTGATGTCTTCTCTGAAAATCATATATTGATGGGGTTTCTGATTTTCATCCAGAAAGGGAATGATAACTGAATTTACCCAGAAAAAACTCCCGTCTTTAGCTTTGTTTTTAACTTCGCCTTTGAAGGTTTTACCCGATTGAATTGTATCCCAAAGGTTTGCAAAAAAACTCTTTGGGTGATAACCCGAATTCATTATCCTGTGATCTTGTCCGATTAATTCATCCAAAGTATATTTTGAGAGTTTACAGAAGTTTTCATTTGCAAAAACTATTTTTCCTTCGCTGTCCGTTATTTCCACGGTTGAAGACTGGTCGATTGCATACTGATAGTCACGCAGTTCTTTCACTCTTAAGAAAAGTTTTTCCTCTGCTTTTTTGCGATCAGTAATATCCTGGATCGTCCCAATCATTTCCGTTATATTACCGGAGTTATCAAATTTCACATCGCCAAAACCTTGCACCCACTTAATTAGTTTGTCTTTAATTCCTATAATTCTATATTCTTTGTCAAATCGTTTTTGTTTAGCTATAACTTCCAAACGGAGATAATCATCCAATTTTTGTTTATCTTCAGGATGCACTATTTCCAACCATCCCGCGAGACTTCTGTCGTAGCTTTTATCAATAGCAAATATGCTGTCAAGTGTTTCTGATGATTGCCAATATCCGGTGATAAAATTTGTTCTATACGAACCGATATTCCCGACCCGTTGCGATTCCTGAAGAAAATAATCTCTTTCTGTTAGTTCTTCATTTATTTTAGAGAGTTCGTGGTTTCGTTCTTTCACTTTTTGTTCAAGCTCCGCTTTATACTGTTCTAATTCATATTTATGGTCAGCTAATTCTTTTAAACTTATCTGCAAGTATTCATTGGTTTTTTCTTTATCAATCATGTGGCGCTTAAACGGTTTATACACGAGGAAATAAAAAAACGGAAATATCAATATAGCTAAAAATACGGGATCTAAAATTGAACTCCAGAGTTTCGAAACCGAAAAAACATAGCCAAATAAAACCATCATCAAACATTCTATCACAAACACTAACAGCGTAAGAATTGCAATAATCAGATAGGCTGATTTCAATACAGGTGTTTGGTTGTCTTTAGACATGAAAGTATTTTTTAAGTGAAGGAAGAAAAAAATCGAATGATGGACTGAATAATGCGAAGATATAGGAAATTTTCTATCGTTCTGACAATCTTCGAAAAATATTTTCCATTAAATATGTTTGTTTTGACTAAAACTGCAAATATTTTCCACAAAACAACCTTTTTTGTTAAATATTTTCCAGAAAGAGGTTTTTGTTGACAAATATTTTCCAAAACAGAAAGGAAAGTTCCCTCTATAAAAGCCTTTTTTGCTCTTCGCAGAGGATGATAATCTGATCCAATCGTGATAATTGAGTTTCTACTCTCTTCGCGTTCATGATTCTGTATATGATCACTTTTTTGTACCCTGTAGCTTGTTTATTAAAAAATGTCCACGCTTTTTTATTTGCTTTAAATTTTTTCTCGAAATGAGCGGAGAGTTTTACCGGCTCATTTTCGTAACTATATATTCTCGATTTATCCTCTTTCCGATGTTTGAAAATTTCGAGTCCGGCAGGTTGGATTAAATTTTGTTCAAGAAGCCTTTCAACTTTTTTGATGTTGATGGCACTCCAGATACTTGTTTTTTTTCTTGGGGTGAACCGGATCGAATAACTATCCTTGTCAACCGATTTACGGATGCCATCAATCCATCCAAAACAAATCGCCTGATCAACAGATTCCGACCAGGTCATGCATGGCTTGCCGGTGCTTAATTTATAAAATCCAACCACCAATTCCTTCTCTTTCAAATGATTTTTGGATAACCATTTTCGGAAACCGGATTGGGAAGAAAAGAAAGCAAGAGTCATTTTGGGAATTGAAAATTAATGTTTTGCATGTATAAGATCCCATTGTTTTTTTAGTTCCTCCTGAAGTGCTTTGTTTGTGGGATCGGCGTTTAAATTTCTCACTGCCTGCACGTACGCGGGCTGATCACGGTGAAAGAATTCGAATAAAGTCATTTTAGGAACGGAGAACATCATAAGGCCAAACAAGCCGAAAATCGCAGTTCTGATAAATACGTTTTTGTAGAATGTCGTTTTGTTTTCATCTGAGCGAATAAGTATTATGATGAAGCATAAGAAGGATGAAATTAATCCGGTGATCAACATCAACGTTGCACCCGCCCAGAATTGAATATTGAACATAATGCCGATTACCAATGTTGAAAGGGAAAATCCAAATCCGATCGAACCGACGATTTTTAATGCCGAAACGTTCTCAAATGTTTTTTCGGTAAACATTTTCTTCAAGGGAATATTATTAAAGATCGAAAGTCCAAGGAAAAAGTATAGCATTGAAAGAATACCAGTGGAGATCACTATCAGAAGTCCACCCCCTGGAAGTAGGAATATTTTGAAGATAATTCCGAGTAATGCGATGCAGACAAGAATTTTTTCGGTGAGTTTCATGGGGGGAATTATTTATTTGTAAAGATACAAAACAAAAACATTTTTTGATACGGAGCATTTATTTCCCCCTTCCCTTTTTGGGGAAGGGACGGGGATGGGGTCAGAAGCCACCATTTGGCGAAGAGGTTTGTGCTAACTCTGCCCTCACCCCCGGCCCTTCTCCCATGAGAGTTGTACTAACTCTGCCCTCAACCCCAGCCCTTCTCCCAAGGGAGAAGGGAGTCGGTATTTGTCACATTTATGTCATTCATCTCTGTTCATGACAATGCCATGACACAATATGACAAATGTCATATTTCCGCTTTCAGTGGCGGGATACTTTTGCTGCGAAATTAAAATACATATTCACACATTATTAAATATACAGATAAATGAAAACTATTCTACTATCAATCACATCGCTGGTTTTAACACTTGTAACGCAAGCGCAAACCGTTGTAACCGACACCGTTTCGATCGGCACAGGTTACGCAAATCAGACCTGGTACAGTCTGCAAAATGGCGAACAGGGAACTGCCCCTAAGAATAACTGGGATCTCTCATTCGATGTTTCAGGTATGGGTTCTTCCATTTACATTAACTCCGTTACCGGTACGCAATTATGGCTTTATCCGAACGGAGATACTTCTGCATGGAGTACGATGGATACGGCAGGATTAACCACCTGGACGCCGCTTTACAACTCAGACACTTCCTGGAAATACTCTGCATTTGATGCCACAATGAATACGGTTGATCCGTTTGATGTTGGTTGGGGTGTATATAGCATGATCACGCATTCAGTCATTGGTGACAGTCTATATATCATTAAATTGTCAGATAATTCTTATCGCAAACTTTGGATTCAGACACTTGCCAATGGAGAATATGATTTCAGATTTGCACATCTTGATGGAACAAATGATTTGAGCAGCAATCTTGTAAAAGCAAATTACACGAACAAAAATTTCGGTTATTATTCACTGCAAAATAATACTGCCATCGATCGTGAACCTGTCGATACGCTTTGGGATCTGCTCTTCACACAATATACAGCTTTTATACCTCAACCCTATACAGTTTCGGGTGTGCTCTTTAACAAAGGAGTGACAGTTGCAAAAGCAGATTTGATCGCTGACGTAAGTACTTATACAGACTGGACCTCCTGGAGTTTTAGTCCATTGATAAATGAGATTGGGTATAACTGGAAAAGCTTCAATGGAACAGGTTACGATATCCGCGATTCTGTTGTTTATTTTATTCAATCAGAACAAGGTGATATCTGGAAATTATTATTTACCGGGTTTGGCGGATCAGCGAATGGTAACTATATATTTACCAAAGAAAAACTAAGCACCACAGGGATAGCTTCCTCAACTACGACGCCTGCAATAAATATGTCACTTTACCCAAATCCATCCACAAACGGAAACGTTAATTTACTATACTCGATAGATCGTCCGGCATCAAAAGTGAATGTGGAAATATATGATATGACCGGGAAAATTGTTCGGGGCGAAGAATTGAATTCGGGTGAAGGTTTCTACAATCACAACATATTTACCTCCGGATTAAATACAGGTTTGTATATAGTTAAATTAACCGTGAATGGAAAGACAATTCAACAAAAATTAATCGTACAGTAAATGTTGCGTTCACTTGAGTGCCTTCTTATTTGTTGTTTGATCTTTGTCTCCGGAAAAGGAAAGGCACAGGAAATTACTGTCCTCTCTCTGGATGATAAAAGTCCCGTACCCTCAGCCACCGTTATTCTGCGTAATTGTGCTGACAACAAAGAACTGGTACTTATCAGTGATATAGAAGGGAAGCTGTCATTGGCTTCCCTTTTTAATCAAGCAGATTCAAAAAACGATTTTACTTTCCCGGTTGCGATCATTATTTCTTACATTGGGTTTGAGAAAATTAATGATACTATTTTCAACAGCAATAATAAAACATATTTACTGACTCCCAAATCAGTAATGTTGAATGAAAAAGTCATCACGGCACAGTACGCGCCCGGAAGTATTGAAAAAAGTGTTTATAAGATTGAAGTTATTGATCGGGAAAAGATTGACGCGATGGCTGCGACCAATTTGAAAGATGTTTTGAATAATCAAATGAATATTCGAATCTCACAAGATCAGATTCTTGGGAGCGGTATGAGTATGCAGGGTATTAGTGGCGAGAATGTAAAGATTATGATAGATGGTGTTCCGGTGATCGGACGGCAAAACGGTAATATTGATTTAAGTCAGATTAATTTAAATGATGTCGAGAGAATTGAAATTGTGGAAGGTCCGCTTTCGGTTAACTATGGCACAAATGCGCTTGCAGGAACCGTCAATATAGTTACGAAGAAATCACAGGAAAAGAGAATAGACCTCTCTATAAATTCTTATGCAGAAAGTATTGGCACTTTTGATTTTGATGGAACGGCATCGATGCGATTCGGTTTAAGCAGAATAAGTGCATCGGGCGGAAGAAATTTTTTTGATGGGTGGAATTCCACCGATAAATTCAACACCGATTTTGCACGACATTATGCTGACAGCTCGCGTTTCAAAAGTTGGAAACCCCGTGAACAGTATTTCGGAAGAATGCAATATAACTACACTTTCAAAAACATTCTGTTTGGATATAAGGGTGAAATCTTCAACGAAAAAATTACGAATTACGGCTATCCCAGAGCGCCATATCTGGAAACAGCATTCGATGATTATTATTTCACCAATCGAAAAGATCATTCGGTATATGGAAACGGTCAAGTTTCAAAAAATAAAAACATAAATTTTGTGGCTGCTTTTAATGATTATTTATGGGTGAAAAACACCTTTTACAAAGACCTTACAACTTTAGAAAAAACGTTGACTACAACGGAAGGGGATCAGGATACAAGCCGGTTTCAACAATATATGTCGAGAGGATCATTTTCGAAATCCGCACAGAACGCTTTCATCAATTATGAGATGGGATATGATATAAATTTCGAAACCGCCGAAGGAAAACGCATTCAAAACGAACATCAGCAGATGGGAGATTACGCGGGATTTATTTCTACTGAAATTAATCCGGAAAAACATTTATTGATCAGACCCGGTGTGCGTTACGGATACAATTCGATGTACAATTCGCCGATCATTCCTTCATTGAATATTAAGTTGATCAAGAAAAATTTCACCCTAAGAATGTCTTATGCCAAAGGATTCAGAGCTCCGTCACTTAAAGAACTGGATTTTTATTTTGTAGACATCAATCATCATATTCTTGGTAATCCGGATTTGAAAGCTGAGTATTCCAATAATTATACAGCAAATCTTAATTTTAAAAAACTTTTTGGTGAAACCATTTCGCAAAGTGAATTAAATTTATTTTATAACGATATCAGCAATCTGATTACACTTGCTCAGACAACAGGGGCAGAATATTCTTACATTAATATCGGGAGGCATAAAACAATCGGATGTGGAATAAATGAATCCCTTATTTTCAAAACTATAAAAACCAATGCAGGAATAGGTTACAGTGGTACTTATGATCAGAATGAAGAAAATAGTTTTTCGGGGCGATTTGGATTTTCACCCGAGGCAAAATTCAATGTGACCTACTCCCCTCACTCATCCGTTTCAATTTCTGTTTTTTATTCATTTCTGGGAAGAATTCCCGTATTCACATCAGATGCTGTCGGGAACGTTAAAACCTCTTTCTCTGAAAGTTATCAATTAGCAGATGCAACAATTTCGAAATCACTCAGCAAAAAAAGAATTATATTGGCCTGTGGTGTGAAAAACATCTTTAATGTTCAAAATATTAATTCCGGCGGGGCATCAGGTGGAGCGCATAGTTCGGGCGATGCGATGGTTCCTTTGGCAACGGGTAGATTTGTATTCACTAAAATCAGTTTTAGTTTTTCAAAATGAAAAAAAATAAAATAGCCACGAAGGCACGAAGACACGAAGAAACAAACTTTACGACTTTGCAGCTTTGCGGGAAACATGTTTATATTTCAATTCTTTCGATCTTATTCATTGTATCATTGTCATCCTGTCAAAAAGAAGAATTACCTATTGCCAAATATGACAGAGGTAGTGTTACGACAACTCAATTATCTCTTTCAGATGATTACAGATATCAGTTGTGGTTCGATCTTGGAACTAATTCAGTTATAAAAACAAATCTTAAAACCGATTGGGATCTTGCACTCGATTGCTCAGATTCAACACATTGGATTTATCTCAATTCTGCCCGATTAATGAAAGCTGCTGTTACTGAATATTCATCTTTAGATTCCGTACATTCAAAAAGTGGATTGGATTTCAAAGCTGAACATCCAGGCAGAAACATTGACAGTATTGCAGTCGGAGACTGGGTTTCAAATTCAAAGGTATATGTGATCGACATGGGTTACAACGCTGCAGGAACACAACTTGGGTATAAAAAAATTCTATTTGCAGGAATTTCCGGAAATACTTATTCATTTCATTATTCAAATCTCGATGGCAGCGACGATCATATTTCAACCGTTGTTAAAGATCCTGACTATAACAGCATCGCATTTTCATTCACCGAAAACACACCGTTGCTTATTGAACCGCTTAAAAATCAATTTGATTTGTGTTTCACTCAGTACACTTATTTTTTCTTCGATCCGTATATGCCGTACATCGTTACCGGTGTTCTGCTGAATAAAACAGGAGTTACCGTTGCAAGGGACAGCGTCAAAAAATTCAGTGACATTAGTTCATCCGATCTTTCAAACTATATATTTACAGATTCCTTAGACGCGATCGGATATAGTTGGAAAGAGTATAACTTTACCACTTCAAGTTATGAAGTATTTCCACAAAAAAATTATATTATTCGCGATGGTGAAGGATTTTATTACAAATTGCATTTCATTGATTTCTATAATAATGTGGGACAAAAAGGAAATCCGAAATTTGAATTTCAAAAGTTATAAAGACACAAATTTCACTAATTAACACGAATTATTTCAGCACTAATTTGTTGCTATATATATTTTCACCATTATTCATTCTGACTATGTATATACCTGTAGCAAGATTCTCTAAATCAATGCGAACTGAGCGCTCAGTAAGTTTGGATTCCTGAAAACTTAATCGGCCGATTGCATCATAAATCATAACATCGTACATTTCAGAGATCACTTCACCAAAATAAATTGTGAAGACACCGCCATTTGGATTTGGTGAAATGCGAATTTTATCTGAACCATTCTTTTCCGAAATACCGGTAAATATTATACAAACTGAATCAGACATTGCTGAGCAGCCATTAGAATCCGTTACCACAACCGTATAACATCCAGGTTGTGAGAAAGAATATACAGAATCCGTTGCATTATTAATCATCGTATGATTTAAATACCATTGATTTCCGCTATTTGCACTTGAAAATAAATTTCCTCCGACTGTCATAATAATTGGAACGGGTGGCAGAGGGTTAACTAAGACAATAGTAATTGCAGAAGTTCCGGTGCAGCCATTCGCATCTATCACTGTTACATAATAATTACCTGAAGTATCTGCAACGATGCTTTGGGTGGTGTTACCGGTATTCCAGGTATAGTTATTAGCTGGAGTGGACGTTAAGACTACAGAATCACCTTCGCAAAATATCAAAGAACCCGAGGCAGCAATCATTGGAACAGGCAATGGATTAACAAGAACAGTTTGTGATGAAGTGCCGACGCAACCGTTTGAATCGATCACAGTAACTATATATGTACCTGCAGTATCAGCAAATGTACTTTGTGTTGTATCGCCCGTATTCCAGATATAAGAACTTGCCAGAGAGCAGTTGAGAAGAAGACTGTCTCCGCTACAGAATATGAAAGGTCCTGCAGCACTAATTACCGGTATCGGATTCGGATTCACATTTACAGAAACGGTTGAGATACCGGTACACCCATTTGAATCAATTACTGTTACTGAATAGTATCCCGACATATATACAGTTATAGATGAGGTTGAAAAACCGACATTCCAGGAATTTGAAATTTGATTATTAGAAGTTAATGTTACACTTCCTCCCTGACAGAAAATCAGCGGGCCTGATGAAGTGATTTGGGGAACGGGATTTGGATTTACAAGTACATTCTGGAAGACTGTTCCCTGACATCCAGACGAATCGGTGACGGTCACACTATATATCCCGGTACTATAAATCGTAATATTCTGTGTGGTATCGCCGGTATTCCATTGATATGAAGCAGCCGCAGAGGATGAGACGATCACGCTATCTCCGGAGCAAAAAACGGTATCACCAATAAGTGTCAAGACCGGAACCGGAAGATCAAATATTTGAATATAATTATATATCAGAGTATCGGGTGCACCTCCGCAAGGAGCGCTTATGATGAGCATAACGGAATAGTCTCCGGGAAGTGAATATAGATGTAATGGATTTAATAACGTGGACGTGTCGCCATCACCAAAGCTCCAGAAAACTGAAACAGCGTTTGTCGAAGTGTTGGTGAATGAAACCATCAGGGGTGCACAACCGGATGTGGGAGTTGCATTGAAAGATGCAATTGACATAGCTGTTCCTGAACTGCATAATATACTTGGAATAAATTTCCAAAGATCATTTCTGTCATTGTATGTATTATGCATACAACCTCCGAATAGCCATAAATTTCCATGTATATCTTTCCATGAAGAAACACCCGCGCGTGAGCCGGGATTATTTAATGGCGCCGGAATATTTTGCGTGCCATAATTTGGAGACAGATTCGCTGCCAGAGAACCGCTCAATAAAGTCCATATATTACAATCAATATTATAATTCCATAAATCGCTCAATGCTGAATAATATCCGGGACCTGAGAGTCCGCCGAACATTTGAAAATTATGACTATCTCTTGTCCAGCATGCCCTGTTCTCGAAACGTGCAGAAGGCACATCGCTATTCGATGAAAGACAAATACCGGAGCTGAAACCATTTAAATTAGCCGGTACATCATCGCCGCTCATCCAGGTCCATTCATTCTGCGTGGGATCATAGCGCCATAAATCATTCCGGAACGCATTCGAATTTGTTTCTCCACCGAAAAGCCAGAATTTCCCGGAATAATCAACCCAATGCGTATACGCGAGTCGGGAACCGGGACTGTTGGATGGCGCAGAAACCCCGATTGAACCATAGTATGGAAGGTGGTTTGGTGAATTGTCACCTTTCATCCAAGTCCACTCATTCGTAAATATATTATATTTCCAAAGATCATTCATTAATCCACCATTGCCTTTGCCACCGAAGAGCCAGAGATTATTATCGACATCCGTCCACGTGGCATCGGTCTCGCATCGGGAAGGCGGATTATTCAAGGGTGAAGACACTCCCTGCACGCCATAATAACCGATGGAATTTACAGTTGCGTTACCTTCCATCCATGTCCATTCATTTAAAGAAACATCATATTTCCATAAATCATTTAAATTACCAAAATATCCCATTCCGTCAATCCCCAGCCCTCCGAACAACCATAAATTTCCAGTAGTATCCGTCCACGTAGCGCAGCCATAGGCACGTGAGCCCGGATAATTTTGCGGTGAAGAGACGCCCTGTGATCCATAGTGCCCGGGAACACTTCCACTTGAGGAACCTCTGATCCATGCCCATTGATTTATTGCCGGATCGAATTCCCATAATTCATCGAGAAGACCGAACTGAGAAGATCGTCCGCCAAAAAGCCAGAAGTTACCATTATGGTCCGTCCATTCACAGGCTTCGTAACGCGAGGGAGGGGAATTATTCGAATTAAAAACGCCTTGTGTTCCATAATTTCCCGAAGCATTTAAATTATTACTTCCATTCATCCAAACCCATTCACCAGGTTGTGCTTTTGAGTCAGAGAAAATAAAATAAAAAGGTAGTAATTGTAAAATTCTCCACATACGCTTGCTCTTTAAACCCCACTGACGCTAGTACATACGTAGGAAATTTTACATTTGTTACAAAAAGAGAATTATGGATGCGGCAAAGAAAACGGAACTATTTTATATATATTTCGAACACAATTCTTAATTTTGTTTAATAAAACAATCATCTCATGTACACAAAAGTCAATACCCCGCCAGACAAAAAAATCAGGAAACTGGAGGAAGAATTAACGAAAAAGAAAGAACAACTTTCCGCGCTAAGAAAAACTATTCCACAAGAAGAAATGCCCGATTATATATTTGAAGACCGTAATGGAAAGAAAATAAAATTCTCCAAACTCTTCGGCAAGAAGAAAGAAATGATTCTGATACAGAACATGGGGAAAGCTTGTCCTTATTGTACTTTATGGGCAGATGGGTTTAATGGTCTAACGGATCATCTGGAAAATCGGGCAGCATTTGTTTTGGTTTCATCCGATGAGGTGAAAACACAAAAAGCATTTGCTGATTCACGAGGATGGAAATTTAAAATGGTTTCATCCAAAAACAACACCTTTAAAAAGGATTTAAATTTCGAAGGTGAAAAAGGAGATTTTTTTCCGGGCGTTTGTGTTTTCACAATAGATGATGAAGGCAAAATATTTCTTCACACAAAAGCAGGTTTCGGACCTGGTGATAATTTTTGCAATGCATGGGATTTATTTGATTTGCTACCGGGTGGTGCAGGGAAATGGTCACCGAAGTATGTTTATTAACTCCGGAATTTATAATTTGGCTGCGAAGACACGAAGGCGCTAAGAAATAATCTGGCAAAAAAAATCCCGTCTCGTTTTATACAAGACGGGATTTTAAATTTGTGTTTTTCGATTATCGATTCACCATAAATCTTCCGGATTGGGCTACATTTCCATCAGATTTTAACATACGGTATATATATAGTCCGTTTTTGAAGGTGGAAGTATTCAATTTATTCAAACCCGATAACACTTCACAAGAATAAATTTCTCTTCCCGAAGCATCATATATATTTAGTTTCGAAACCTGTTCATCATTATTCATATATGAAATTTCATTCTGAGCAGGATTCGGATAAATATTCCTGTCCTCACGTATAATAGAATTTGCAACAGAGAGCGGTGAAACCTTCAGCCATGTAGCACTTTTAACAGTGGAAGACGTTGTATCCATTGTCAATTCACAAAGAGCATATCCCATAGAATTTGTGTACCACGCATATTTCTGTGTGAATTTTAATGTGGGCGCTCCGGCGGAAACCCAAGTACTCGGTGGGGAATGAACAAATATACTGTCAATTTCGTGTTGTCTGTTATTTGCCCTAAGTGAGGCAAAGGTACCCATTGGGGTTGTAACATTTCCCCAGCCATCGAAAGCTGTACTATCCGCAATATGTACCCGAACCCTGATCGAGTCGAAAGTAAAGGGGACAGTTATTGCGGTATCCCACTGCAAAGTGTATTGTGTGTTTCCATTAAATGCAAGAAGATAATTGCATGGGAAACTGTCAACTTTCAACACAGGGTTATAATTCGCGGTGAGTGAATTATTTGTAATTGCTCCAGCGGGAATACCAATTCCAAGTGCTTTTATTGAGTTTGTTGTCGCATTGAGATAGGTGAAAAAACCGGGGGAGTAAGTCATTGCGATCGCGATATTAGACGCAGGGAAATTGGCTGCGAATGGTGTAGAAGCGGGCGAAACAAAATGAATTGTGTCATCATAATGCTCATGCATGGCAGCCAGATTCCATGTTTGATTTGTACCTGCGGAACCGGGTGCAATACCTGCAGGCAGTGTATCTTGAGCCTGTGCCTGAACATAGCCGACGTTTCCGAAATCTGTTCGGGTAATCGTGATCTGAGCCTTCAGAATGTTGATGATTCCAACGCTTATAATCAAACTAAGAATAAAATTAATTTTTTTCATGAATAAAAGTTTTAGTGAATGATTATTTTTGAATATTAAGTCTCCCCGTTTTCAGTATGTGATTCTCTCCTTCAACGATCTGATATAAGTATATACCTGCAGGAATACTTCCCGTTTTTATTTCGGTGCTGACAGGTGTTAATTCAAACGATTTTATTTTTGATCCCAGGACATTATATATTTCGATTCTGGATTCCGTATTATTCGGTTTTTTGTTTTCTATATATATACGACCATGGGATGGATTCGGGTAAACAGAAATATTATTTTCATCGAAAGAAAGATCGTTCGTTCCCATCACGATTGCGAGATCATCAATTAACAGGGTAGATCCGTTACGTGCAGAATCGACAGAGCTTGAGATAAATTCAACCAAAGCAGAATCCGGACCGGCAGCGACACCCGGCATGATCGGAACAGTAAACATTGTATATGTGCTTGCTGCAGTCAGAATTGTATCCGATCCACGACCAACCGTGTCACGGGCGGAACCATTCCAGTGCGTGTAAAATACATGAATGAATGCACTGTCTACTCCGATAGGTGTATATTTATACCAACCCGTTATGCTTGCAGGTAATACAGAAGTTGTAAACCCGCTATCAGCCCAGAAAGAAATTGGGGAAAGATTAATGTGAATTTTTCCTGATGCCGCTGCACCCGGTGCTACCGTAGTCGAAACTAATTTGCTTTGAATCTGCATCGCGTATTGACCGCTGTGGGCATCGGTGCTTTTCGACACAAAAACAACGTTCAGAAGTTGAGCGAGTGGGTTTGAATTTAATGTTCCCCAAAAATGAGGTTCATTATAATGATACGTTGCAGAAGAATCCCATTGTTCGAAATCGGAATTAGGAATCTGAGCATAACTGACACTTGCCAAAGCAAGTGCTACGAAGGTGAATAGTAGCGTTTTTTTCATAATTTATATGTATATATTTAAGGGTTAGTTGAATTAATGAATAACAGCAAATCTTCCATTACCAATCACAGAATTGCTCCGGTCGGTGACTCGGAAAAGATAAGTGCCTGAATGATAATCTGTAACACTTAAATCCAGATCATTTCTATTGAGATCAACTGCTTCAATAAATCGACCGGTAACATCATAAATGTTCAGCGTTGCATTTTCTGATTCGTTGAAATCGGAAGAGATGTGGGTAATTGTTGAAGCAGGAACAGGGAACATATTAAATCGATGTGCGAGTAAACCCGGATCCTCGATTCCTGAATTGATCGGATTGAATGCAAGATCATCTAAATATAAGGCACCTGGGGTCGGATTTGTCAATCCACCCGAGAAGACCTCAATAAAAGTAGTGTCGGGAGTCGCAGTGAGTAATAATGGCGGTAGGACAAATATAGTAAAAGCAGTCCACGCACTTTGACCTCCTGTCCACTGTTGAAAACCACCCGCGAGTGTATCGGTGTGCATCGTTGTTGTATTCCAATGTGTGAAATACACAAAAATTCTGGCTGTATCCGGACCGGCAGTGTTGTCGTATTTGTACCAACCGGTTAACTCAAGGGGTTTGAAATTTATAGGAATTCCACCTGTAAATCCCACCAATGTTGGGTTTGTAAAATTGAAACTGATCGTCCCACTACCGACAACGCCCGGAATCGTAAGCGCGCCGACCAACGGAATTGTTACCGGAATTGCCTGTAATTTCAGCGCATAATTAACGCCGTGATGATCGGTCGTTTTGGTTGCCGGAGTAATGTCTCCGAGAAGCGGAATTGTAACATTTGTATTGCCCCAATTATCGGGGTTTTCGTGTGATCCTGCAGCCGTCCAGTTCTCGTATCCGAAGTTGGGGATCGCGTTCTGGGCGTATAGCGAAATATTTAAAGCAAAGAATAGACATAGGGGAAGTAAGGTTTTTTTCATGAAGATGGGGTTTAGATAACAGACTCAAAGTTAGGTATTTATTCAGGAATCAGCAAATTTGTGAGATAAAATAGTAGGGGCATTTCATGAAATGCCCAATTTGCATGAAGACCGAAATCCCCAGATTCTGTCCTGTTTTGATCATTCCGACAAAATCTGCTAACTTTACGGTATGGAAGATATCCCAGCCCTCGAAAAAAAATTTGAAGAAAAAATCGCTTCAGGAATCGTTATTGAGCCCAAAGATTGGATGCCCGAACGTTACAGGAAACAGCTCATCCGGATGATGTCGCAACACGCTCACTCGGAGGTGGTCGGCATGTTGCCCGAAGGAAATTGGGTTACGCGGGCTCCAAGTCTGCGTCGTAAAGTCGGACTCCTCGCGAAGGTGCAGGACGAAGCAGGACACGGTCTATATATTTATAGTGCCACCGAAACGCTTGGTGCAGATCGTGCGAAATTGGTGGATGATTTGCATACAGGAAAAGCGAAATACTCGAGCATTTTCAACTATCCCACACTCACCTGGGCAGATATCGGTGCTATTGGTTGGCTTGTAGATGGTGCCGCTATCGTTAATCAGACTGCGCTTGCAAAATGTTCATACGGTCCCTACGCCCGAGCAATGATCCGCATTTGTAAAGAGGAAAGTTTTCACAATAAACAGGGTTACGAAATTTTGGCTTCATTGATGAAAGGCCCGCCGGAACAGCAAAAAATGGCTCAGGATTCCATTAATCGTTGGTGGTGGCCTTGTTTGATGATGTTTGGTCCGTCGGATGGTGCCTCACCAAACAGCGAAGAACTCATGCGTTGGAAAGTGAAAAGATATACGAACGATGAACTTCGTCAACGATTTATTGACCGGACTATTCCGCAGGCAGAACATATTGGACTCACTATGCCAGATCCCGATTTAAAATATAATGAGACCACCCGTCATTATGAATTTGGTGAAATTAATTGGGAAGAATTTAATCAAGTGATAAAAGGAAATGGTCCTTGCAATTATGAAAGAGTTCACGCCCGAAAAGATGCCGATGAAAAAGGGTTGTGGGTGAGAGAAGCGGCGGAAGCTTACGCGAAGAAAAAATTAACAATGAACAGTTAACAATTAAAGGAGAAAAGTGAATTACGAGATGAAATTATATATATATAGTTACTAATTAAGCCTCCCACTTACGACTTATTACTTACGACTTACGACTAATGGAGACGACACAATGGAATTTATGGGAGGTGTTCACACAGGAAAGCCCCGGTGATCCGCATGTACACGCAGGTTCCGTACGTGCACCCGATGCAGAGATCGCTCTGCAGAATGCGCGCGATGTATATGCACGCAGAGGTGAGGCCGTGAATTTATGGGTAGTGCCTACAGAATATATTACAGCCTCAACACCCGAAGATCAGGGTGCTTTCTTTGATCCCGGAAATGATAAAGCATACCGTCATCCGAATTTTTATAAAACACCGGATGGAGTGAAACTGTAACCATCTTCCCTCTCCCGTGGGAGAGGGATCGAGGGTGAGGGTTGATGAGTTTAAAAGTTTATAAGTTGATTGGCTTAACATGGAGATAAAAGATTTAATATTTAATTATTCATTACGACTTGGTGATTCGAGCTTGGTGATTGGTCACCGGTTATCGGAGTGGTGTGGACATGGTCCGATTCTGGAAGAAGATATCGCGATGACAAATCTCGCACTCGATCTGGTGGGACAGGCGCGTACCATTCTCACTTATGCGGGTGAAGTGGAAGAAAATGATCGCACGGAAGACAGTCTCGCGTATTATCGTGATGAACGTGGTTACCGGAATTTATTATTGGTTGAACAACCGAATGGTGATTTCGCGATGACGATGATACGTCAGTTTCTTTTTAGTTCGTATCAATTGCTTTTGTATGAAAAACTACAATATTCGAAAGACAAAACAATAGCTGCGTTTGCCGAAAAATCTATGAAAGAAGTTATATATCATGTTCGTCACAGCAGCAAATGGATTTTACGTTTGGGAGATGGAACAGCAGAAAGTCATGAGCGTGCACAGAATGTATTAAATCAACTTTGGCGTTTTACTGACGATCTTTTTGATGGGGATGAAGTAGATGCTGAACTCACTAAATTAGGAATAGCTACAGATCTTTCTTTGTTGAAACCGGTTTGGTTTGAAATAGTAAAAAAAACTTTCGATGAAGCAACGTTAATTATTCCACAGGGTGAATGGATGATTCGCGGATCACGAAAAGGAATTCACACAGAACATCTTGGATTTATGTTGGCAGAAATGCAATCGCTTCCCCGTGCCTACCCGGATGCGAAATGGTGAAAGAAGTTGATGAGTTGAAGAGTTGATAAGTTGATAAGTTTAAAGGGTGTATAACCCGCCGAAAAAACCCTGGCGCCTTCGTGTCTTTGGAGCAAAACTAAAAGACTTATTGAGAAACTTTAAACTTAGAAAAACGAAGGATGATTTCAGAAACAAATATCAAAAATAAAATTCTTGAATTTCTACGCGAAGTTCCCGATCCGGAGATTCCGGTTTTGAATATTGTTGATCTGGGAATTATCCGCGATATAAGGGAGCATAATAATTTTGTTGAAGTTGATATCACGCCCACATACTCGGGTTGTCCCGCGATGAAGGTGATTGAAGATGACATCGCTGCAAAATTACGAGAGAAAGGAATAAATAATTTCCGTATTAAAAATATTATTTCACCGGCATGGACGACAGATTGGATTTCAGCCGAAGGAAGAAATAAACTTCGTGAATACGGAATTGCACCTCCTGAAGAAAAAAGCGGTGACAAAAATTTTCTTTTAGGAAAAACAAAAAATATAACCTGTCCGCATTGCAAATCGATTAATACAATTTTAATTAGTCAATTTGGTTCTACTCCTTGCAAAGCATTATATAAATGCAAAGATTGCACAGAGCCGTTCGATTATTTTAAGTGTCATTGAAAGGTTTTGTAGCCACTAAGTCGCGAAGACGCTAAGTTTCACGAAGGATTGAAACACGAATTTCACGAATTTTCACGAATTATTGTTTGCTGGATCTGAGAGGGATATATATAATCGGTTATTTCGGGCAATAAGTATGCATACCTGACGTTAATCGCGCAAAATCCTCTCCCTCATGAAGCAGAAATCAATATTTTCAATCATTAATTTAATTCCTGGTTCGATCATAGTATTCAATTTTTTGGTATTAACCAGTTGTAAAAAGCAGATTTCGGAGGAATCCATCATAACACTTAAAGACACAATTTCTCCGGTGATAACCCTTATCGGAGATAATGATATCAATTTGGGTTTTAATAGTGTTTGGGTCGACCCCGGATACACGGCATTAGACAATATCGAGGGTGATATTACATCAAAGGTTAAGGTCTTTGGAAATGTTAACACCCATATTACAGGAAGATATTTGATCTATTATGATGTTCATGACGAGGCAAATAATATTGATGAGAGAAAAAGAGCTGTTTACGTTGGAATTGATAGTTCGACCATAGTCCCTCCAGTATCTCAGGATTTTCTATGCGGAGTTTACCGTTTTGTCAGTGGATCGCCCGACGCTCCGGGAGATTCAATCGGAAAAATCGAATATAATCAAAATTTTTCTTCTGTTGTACTTAATCATTTTTTTGGTGGCATACAATCGACATTCGCTTTCATAGAAAGTTCAACAGCAGACAGCACTTTCAAATTTTCTTATTCGTCTAACCATCGCAAAGGAGAATGGATTATCACGGGAACTTGTAAACTTAATAACGTGACAAATGAACTTCATCTAAATTTTTATGTTGGTTGGGGTCACTATGGTTTTCTTGATGGATTAGATTATTTCGAGGAAACCTATATTAAACTCCAATAAGGTAAACCCGGCGTTAATTGCGCAAAACCCTCACATTCCTGATGAAGAAATCAAAATTTTCAACTACTAATTTAATTGCGGGCGCAGTTATAGTCCTCAATTTTATTTTTTTTACCGGTTGTAAAAAGTCGGCGGCGATAGAAGACGTTATTAAGCCTGCAGATAATATTTGTCCCATTGTCGAGCTAAATGGAAACGCGGAAATATGGTTAAACGTTGATGGTATTTTTATTGATCCGGGAGCGACTGCTACTGATAACGTTGATGGAAATATTACAAATAAAATTCAAAGGTTTGGAAGCCTGAATACGCAGATACCTGGGAGGTACCAGTATTATTACGATGTTCGCGACCAGGCGAATAATTTGGGTGAACAGGTTCGCACTATACACGTTGGAGATGACACGACCGGTCTTCCGCCTAGCCTACATGCGGAATTTCTTTATGGAGATTATCTTAGATCAAGCGCTTATCCTCTCGATGCGCCAGGTGATTCGCTTGGGAAAATTTTTCCTGCTCAGATATATTATAATAATCAGCTAAATAACGTAATCGTATTGCAGGGTTTTTTCGGAGACCATGCCCTACTGCTCAAAAATTCGACTAGTGACGGCATTTTTTGGTATAATGGATCATTCGATACTCGCAAATACCAATGGGTAATTAATGGAAGCTGTCAATTAAATATCAGTACACATGTATTGTATGTTTCTTTTTCAACCGGGTGGTACAGTACAGATAATGAATTAGTAGGTAATTTGAACTATTATGAAGAGCAATACACTAAAATATAATCCCAAACAAATCGGATACAAAACGAAATTCCTAACTCATGAAACAGAAGGTCATACCGGCAATTTAAAATTGAAAATTATTTCCGGGTTGATCTCAATAAAAATGATCTGTGCTTTTCTGTATGATCCGCGCGAAATTTTGGAATTCCCGAATCCCTAGCCTCCGGTTTTAACCGGGGGTGTCAGAAAAACTCTTTTTATCCACCTTGGTAAAATAATCGCCCCGATAATTAAATATGGATAATAACTCACCAAACGCCAGATAAATCCGAGCGTGCTCGCGAGACCCATCGGAATAAATTCGCTCAGAAAATCGGTAAACATAAATTCTGCAACACCGCTGCCACCGGGCGTTGGCGAACCCAACATAATAATTCCCATCACCACCTGTCGTGCATATACAATAAAATCATTGATCGGAATTACCTGTGTTGTTGCTGCCATTGCATTATCGATTTTCACATCATGAAAGGCAAGTATTAAACAATTCACAATTGTAAATCTGGCAGTCCAGGAAACAACGGTAGCACCGAATGCGCCCAACCAAAATTTAACATGCTTATTTTTTAATTCGCTTGAAGCAATCAATAATTGATTACCTGTATCGAGTGCGCCGAGTCGCCATTTTCTCAAAAAACGGATCGAGAAAATACGGATTAATAAACGTTTTACAGAATTCGGATTAATAAATAATGCATAAGCGATTAGTACTTTGTATGCGAGGACACAGAAATAAACCAGCCAGAAAAAATAAAATAATCCCTTTCCGAAAGAGACCGCATTAATACTATTCGGATCGACCGATGAAAAAAGATTGTCCTTCCCTGCCATGTAATAAGTAAGCGGGGCAACGATAGCGAAAAACAATCCGTCTAAAAAAGAAGAAAGCATCACCGCGGTAATACTTTTCCCCATATTAACTTTTTCGCGATTTAATATAAATACAGCGAAAACAAATCCGCCCCCAAGTAATGCGGGAACAACAGCCGATGCAAATTCCCAGACCATGATCACAATAAAACTTCGTCCCCAGGTTATCTGACTCTCAGTGAGGACACGGATTCGCACCATATATGCAAAATCGCGAACCACCATCATCAGCAAAGTAATACAAATCCAGAATGTCGAAATCCATGTCCAATTTATCGATTTAATTGATTCCAAATAATTCTGTTTCATATAATCGCCGGTGTTGTCGGGCGACTTCACAAATTCATCTGCTTCCTGTCTTTTATTATGATTATTATCCTGCCAAACATATTCACCTTTTCCAGGAACAGATTTTAAAAATATAGGTTTTGAAAATCCGGAAAATATAAGATAAAATGTAACGCCAAGTCCCAGAAAAACAGGCAACATAACGCGCCGCAGTCTGAAAGCTTTAAGAACTTCTTTAGGCTGTAGCTCCATGCCGACCTAGTTCGAACAAAGCCAGAAATTATTCATTCCTTCTCCCAAAATAAGTTTAATGAGATGTTCCTGCAGAAGTTCTAAAATCGCGAGAAAAGTAAAAATTGCATGCAAACGATTTTTACATTGAATTAATATATCTACAAAAGGAACTTCACTTTTTGTGGTGAGAAGATCGCGTACAAAAATTCGTTGTCCCTCGATCGTATATGCATATTGAACTACTTTGTGAACCGGTTTATTCGCCTCTGCTTTAAACTGCGACATTACTTTTTCGAAGGTAGTGAGCAATTTAAACATCGTCAGGTTATTCAACTCCTCGGCATGCGAATTATCGGCAGCCATCATCGCGAGTTCTTGTTGCACATTGCCACGACGTTCGATCATTTTGCGTTCGTCTTCACGTGTCGAAAGTATTTCGGTCGTCTCCTTAAAACTTTTGTAGATCAGAAGCCTTTCAACCAAATCCTGACGCGGATCGATTTCATTTCCCGACTCGTCGACTTCGATACGAGGCAGCAACATTCTCGCTTTAATCTTCATCAATGTCGCGGCAACGAGAATAAATTCGCTGGCCACTTCGATGTTCAGATCGGTCATGGCGTGGATGTATTCCAGAAATTCGCGAGTGATCGAAGCAATCGGAATATCGTGGATATCAAGCTCATCCCTCTCAATAAAAAAGAGAAGAAGGTCGAACGGACCCTCGAACTGAGGCAGGTGTATGGCGAAAAGTCTTTCTTCGGAGCTCATGTGAATGGGTGTCAGCAAAGAAAATAAAAATAAACCGATTTCGCTACGATTTTGATTTAAAAATGTAAATTTGTTGCAGTAGGGGTTGAAAATATTCAACCTGTACAAAATATTCAACCCGACCAGATAATTCATGAACAAAACGGTTTTCGCGCACCTCGCCCTTCTTGCAACAAATCTCATTTATGGTGCAAATTATTCGGTCGCGAAATCGCTAATGCCCACTCATATCAAGCCTTTTGGGTTCATCATGGTCAGAGTAGTGGTGACAACGATTCTGTTTTTCATCACTTCCGTTTTCTTCATCAAAGAAAAAATTGCAAAGAACGACTGGGTGAAACTTTTGATCTGCGGAATTTTTGGCATCGCGATCAATCAGCTTTTGTTTTTCAAGGGACTTGATCTCACGAGCACGGTCAACGCGTCGCTCATCATGACGTGTAATCCCGCGCTGGTGCTCATCGGCGCGGCGATCATCATCCGCGAACGTATCACATTAACAAAGACGACCGGTATTCTATTGGGAGCGGGTGGCGCCGCAATACTCATATTGATGAGTCACGCCGGCGAAGAAAAAGACTCAGCGATGCTGGGCGATCTTTGCATTTTTCTGAATGCACTTTCATACGCTTTGTATCTGGTTATGGTGAAGCCCCTGATGAAAAAGTATCACCCATTGACTGTGATTCGTTGGTGTTTCGCGTTTGGACTGCCCTTCGTGGTGCTCGCTGGTTTTCGCGATTTTGGTGAAGTGAAATGGAACGAATTCGACTCAACTGTATGGACGGCGATGTTTTTCGTGGTCATCGGAAGCACATTCGCCGCGTATTTGCTCAACATTTTTGCATTAAGAGAATTAAGTCCGTCGATCGTGAGCGCCTATATATACGTGCAGCCCGTTGTTGCGATGCTCATCACTTTCATTGCAAATCACGAACGACTTTCGCTCACACAGGTTGTTTCGACCTTTCTGATTTTTGGTGGAGTTTATTTGGTGAGTAAGAGAGAATAATGTTAATAAGAATTTTTGTTCATTATTTTAATTCCCAACTCAAACTTTGATCTGTTTTTTTATTATATTTGAACCGAGTTTTCGTTTGTAGTAAATGAGATAATCGTATTACCAGTTTTTAACTCCTTAATATCAACACAACAAATGGTAAAGAAAGGTTTTCTAAATCAACTGATTCAAACTTACGAAGTTTCAAGTCTTGAGCAACACTTGATTTGCTCATACTTAACTGAGAATAAAATTGATTTTTCTAAAAGCAGAATTCTTACGAATTATTTTAAGGACTTTGAACAAAACCCAAAACTCTACTTTGATATTTCTTCTCTGAATCTTTCGAACATCAAGGAACTTGAACATCATTTGGAACAGATAATTCCTGTTGGAGACAGAAAATTTAATGGCGCTTTTTTCACACCTGATTATATAATCGACTTCATCATCAATGTGATTCAACCTAAAGAAAATGATACTAATCTTGATACAAGTTGTGGTTGTGGTGCCTTTTTAGTTGGATTGACTGACTATTACAGGAGAACTTTCAACAAATCCATTCGGAATATAATAAAAGAAAACATATTTGGTTCAGACATACTTGGATACAACATTCACAGAACAAAACTAATTCTTACTATTTATGCTTTACAATACGGCGAAGAACTTTTAGCAGAAGATTTCAATTTATATCACCAAGACAGTTTGCGAGCAAACTGGGAAATCTGTTTTGACAACGTTGTGGGTAATCCTCCTTATGTAAAGTTTCAAGACCTGACAGACGAAACGCGAAACTATTTAACAAAACGTTGGACGACAGTTGAAGGCGGAACTTTTAATCTTTACTTCGCATTTTTCGAACTTGGTTACAAACTTTTGAAACCAACAGGAAAACTTGGTTATATAACACCAAATAATTATTTCACGTCGTTAGCCGGTGAAGCTTTACGTAACTATTTTCAGAAGCTAAAATGTGTGACCCGAATAATTGATTTCAGCCACAAGAAAGTGTTCGATGCGCAGACATATACGGCTATCACCTTCTTGAATAAAAAACAAAATGAGGCAATTGAATATGACAGAATTAAAGAATACCAAACGCCTGAAACCTTTTTAATAAATGCCAATGGGTCACCTAACTACCTCGAAAATTTGAATGTAAAAAAGTGGCGATTGCTGAAAATCGATGAACAACAAAATATTAAAACAATTGAAACAATTGGTTTACCAATCGGTAAATTGTTCGACATTTGTGTTGGTATCGCAACACTGAAAGACGAAATATTTTTTATTGACGGGCAAAGCAAGAAAAATGGTTACTACATTAAAAACACTGATAAAGGTAGTTTTGAAATAGAAAAAGAAATCGTAAAATCAGTATATAAAATTTCCGATTTCAAATCTCAAGAGGAAGTTGAACGGAACACACGAAAGATTATTTGTCCTTACAATATTCAAAATGGAATAGCAACCCCAATCAAAGAGACTGATTTCAAAAACAAATTTCCTAAATGTTACGCATATTTTCTTTCGGAAAAAGAATCTCTTTTAGCGCGGGATAAAGGCAAAGTAAAATTTGATCCTTTTTATGTCTGGGGTAGAACTCAAGGACTTACAAGAGAAGGAAAAAAAATTCTGAACCCAACTTTTAGTCAGCATCCCCGATTTTTATTTGTAAAGGAAGAAGATGGCTTTTTCACAAATGGATACGGACTTTATTTTCGGGATGCTGATACTAACGGAATGTTCAACGAATTAATCAACCCGATAACAAAACTTGAAAACATTGATGTCGTTCAGAAAATTTTGAACTCGTACATTATGGATTACTATGTAAGCAAGACGAGTATTGCGATTGAAGGTGGTTATCCTTGCTATCAAAAAAACTTTATCGAAAAATTTACAATTCCCGAACTAACAGAAAAAGAAATCGAAACTATCAGAAGTTTGAATGACTCTCACGAGATTGATCAGTATCTGATTGAAAAATATCAAATAAAAGTATTATTAGGAAATCTTGCCGTGTAAATCTGCCAAATATCATTCACAAAGTTTAAATAGTCCAGTCCTGCCATAGATGCTGTTGAACCTTGAGGCAAAAATCCATCCTGAATTAACTCATCCGTTGAGTTGTAGATTTTGGGGTCGTTCCTTTCAAAATTTACAACAAGCAAACAACATCTTTCGTATTTATACTTTTCATCATTTTTACCTGTTCTCAAATTAATGGCCCTAAATGCCTGAATATACTTCGCAAGATTTACCTTTTTGAAAACCATATTTTCCCGGGTTGAGGCTTCCGTATATTCTCCGGTGGGAATAAGATAAACTTCTCCAAGAACCATGTTTGGAAACCTCAAATGTAAATTTAAACTTTCAGCAAAAGTTCTTTCGTATAAAGTGTCAAAATTTTTATCTACACTACTTAATTGGCTCCTAACATTTATACTCAGTATTGATTCAGTAAAATTGTATCCATAAATATCTGTAACCCCATGTAGCATAGAAGATAAATTCAATTTTTCCGGCCTGATGTGAATATTGTCGGGAATTATCGCAATATCTTGTTTTTTTGTTTTAAGAAACCCTGCCAACTGCAACTCCTGATCTCCAAGTTTTCTGGCTTTATTATACCGCTTCGCTTTTGGATTTACAACTCTTTGTAAATACCTGGGTGAAGGATTGACTAAGCTCGGATGAATATTAATATTAATAAAATCATGTTTCACAGCCTGATGGATAAGTTTAATTAACTTTCCAGTTCTAATCATTTTAGCTGTCGTTCCTGCTGCAATAGCCTGTTCATAATCTAACTTAATTTGATTAACAGCATCTTGAATGCTTAATTGAGTAAAAGGTATTCCTAAATGGTTTGCAATAATATTTGGCATCTTTAAGTAATTATTTTCCGAACCTCAATTCGTAAGTTTTAAGAATAGAGGGGATAAATGACTCCCAATTTAACTCAACAATGTTTGCCTGCGAGTCCGCAGGCATTAGACTATCTACAATTAATTCCTCATTTGTACTGTATATTTTTGCAGGCGTTTTACCAAAGTCAACAATCAGCAAACAAACCTTTTCGTACTTATAATCCTGCTTGGTAAAATCTGGTCTTCCGTTTATTGCTTGAAAAGACTTAATGTATTTTTGAACAGCTCCGACCTTATTAATGAACTCTACTTTGTTATGTTTCATCGCGATTGGATTATACTCTTTCACCGCAATCATGTAGACTTCTCCAAGAACCATTTTGGGACATCTCACATGTAAATTCTGCGCCTCTGCTATCGTCCGTTCATAAAGTGTATCAAAGTTCTTTGCTAAACTGCTCATTTGACTTCTTACATTTATCGATAATGTACGTTCGGTGTATGCTTTTCCATAATAGTCACTAACTTCTTGTAATAAACCCTCTTTCATTATTTCGCTTTCCGGAGTAAAACCTTCCGGCGCAACACAAACATCCTGATGTTTATGCTTAATAAAACCAGCCAATTTAAGCTCAGGACTTGTAGCTCCTAGAGGAGGAAAGATTCTTAGTCTACTCACGCCAGCAGATATCAATGCGGACTTTACGGCTTCGTGAATACAACTGATAGGACGTGAAGACCTTATCATTGCTTCCTTAGCCTCAATACCTCCTTGAAGTATTGAATCTTCAATCAATTTTTTAAAATTATTTACCGCTTCTTGAATACCTATTAAATTCGCCATCATTAAAAAATTCTTTCAGAGTTACACTTAAGGCGAGCGCAATCTTTTCAATGTTGACAATTGATACATTTCGTTGCCCATTTTCGATACTTGCAATGTAACTTCTGTCCAAATCGGCAGCAAAAGCCAAATCCTTCTGAGACATACTTGATTTCTCTCTGAGATCCTTTATTCTTTGCCCTATTTTTAGTTTTACATCCACGAAACAAAAGTGAGAACTTGTTGACTATAAATCAAAGACTATAAGTAACATTCTTAAAAAGTGCTGCTCACATTGTTAAATTCTTGAAAGGAGACTTCAGTTAGATAGAAAAATAAATTTACGAGAACGGTCTAACTATATTTAGAGGTAAGTTCACATCATACGGGGAGCTTGCTTTTTAGCGAAACTAGTCTAAGCAATTGTACAAATCCTATCTTTGTGAACAATAAAGCAAAAACTCTATGATAAAATCGATGACAGGTTACGGCAAGTCTTCCTGCCGTATTGGAGATAAAGTTTATACGGTTGAAGTGAAAACACTCAATAGTAAATTTCTTGATCTTAATATGCGGATTCCTTTTAGTTTGAAAGAGAAAGATATTGAAGTTCGGAAAGATATTACAACACGTATGGAACGTGGAAAAATTGATCTGACAATGGGAAGCGATACCGGTGGAAATAAAACTGCCAATATTAATCGCGATGTCGCAAAAAGTTATTATGATGAATTATCCTCTCTAGCAAATGAATTAGGAGCGAAGGATACAGATATATTTAATTTGGTGATGAAATTTCCGGAAATTACTTCGGGTGGAAGATCCGAAATTTCTGATGATGAATATTTTATTCTCAGAGGTGCGATTGATACCGCCATAGATAATTGCGATGAATTCAGGAGAATTGAAGGAAAACAGCTTGAAAAAGAATTAAAAATCCGTTCGGCGGAATTGGCGAAATTTGCCGATGAAATTGAATTAATCGATCCCGACCGTATGGAAAGAATGCGTGCCAGACTCATGGATGGTTTGGCTGATGTCATTTCTAAAAATCGTTTGGATGAAAATCGTTTGGAACAGGAGCTTATTTTTTATGTTGAAAAATTAGATGTCACAGAAGAAAAAGTTCGTTTACGCGCGCATATAAAATATTTTGATGAAATGCTTGGTGCGAGTGAAAACACGGGAAAAAAGCTCGGTTTTATTACTCAGGAAATGGGAAGAGAAGTAAATACGATCGGATCGAAAGCGAATGATGCGCAAATTCAGAAAATCGTTGTTCAGATGAAAGACGGAATCGAAAAAATTAAAGAACAACTTTTAAATATTTTATAATAATGCAAGGAAAAATAATTCTCTTTTGTGGTCCGTCGGGTTCTGGTAAGACTACCGTCACCAAACATCTTTTGGCGAGAAATTCAGCGTTGGGATTTTCGGTTTCTGCAACGACCCGGAAGTTGCGGGGCATTGAAAAAGATGGGGTTGATTATCAATTTATTTCGGAAAAAGATTTTCTTCACAAAATAAAAGAGAATGAGTTTATTGAATGGGAAGAAGTTTATAATGGTGTTTATTACGGAACCTTAAAATCTGAACTCGAAAAATTGTGGGCGCAAAATAAAACAGTAATTTTTGATGTAGATGTTCGTGGCGGACTCGCTCTCAAAAAACAATTCGGAGAAAAGGCATTGGCAGTATTTGTGATGCCCCCTTCGATTGAAGCGCTCGAAGAAAGATTATACGCAAGAAGAACGGAGAATCCTGCCAGTCTTCAGCAACGTATGGATAAAGCAAAACAGGAATTAGGATATGCGAAATTATTCGATCATGTAATCATCAATCAGGATCTGCACGAAACGTTAATGAAGGCAGAACAAATGGTAGATAAATTCTTGAAATCGTAAGGGCAATTCATGAATTGCCCCTACCTCAACACTAACACATGAAAATCGGTTTGTTTTTCGGTACATTTAATCCATTTCACATCGGTCATCTGGTGATTGGCAGTTACATGTCAGAATTCACAGATCTCGATCAGGTGTGGTTTGTGGTGAGTCCCCAGAATCCTTTGAAGATAAGGCATACACTCCTACCCGATGTTCAAAGATTAATGATGGTGAGAATGTCGATCGAATATAATTTGAAATTAAAAGCATCGAATATTGAATTCTCCCTACCTATACCCTCATACACGATCAACACGCTTACATATATACAAGAACAACATCCCGACGATAAATTTGTGTTGATTGCGGGCACCGATATTTTAGATACGTTTGATAAATGGAAGAATTACGAACAGATTCTGGAGCAATATGAGATTTATGTTTATCCCAGAAAAAATTCTTCCGGTGGAAAATTCATCACCCACCCTCACGTAAAATTAATTGAAGCTCCTTTGATGGAAATTTCTTCCACATTTATCCGAGATGCAATTAAGAATAAAAAAGATGTGCGTTATATGCTGACGGAAAAAGTTTGGGAGTATGTGAAGGAAATGCACTTTTATAAGTGATCTCAAATAATCCCTCCCTTCTTATATAGTTCTGCCCCTTTTTTCAATAGATCTGCAATTTGTTTCATTAAAACCGGATCGCTTTTTTTAATGTGGAAACAGGATTTCCCTTTCAGACATTTTTTTAATTCTGGCGGTAGATCAGTAAATTTATCAGGGTTTGTATATATAGGAAAGAAATAAAGTCCGACAAAATTCTTTTGAATCTGAACAGATGCAAAAAACAGATTTGGAAATTCCCTTCCAAACATCGTGACGGGCTTAACTGTATATATAGCATAATTTTTCTCCCCATCGCCACGCACATCCAACTTTTTTCCATATGGAATTAAGAGTGGTTTAACTGCTTTGAAAACGGATTCAAGCGTTTCACTCATGTCATTTATAAATTTAGAAACAAAAATACTAATTTGGCTGCGAAGACGCAAAGGCACAAAGAAAATGTTTTTCGCAAAGAATGAATTCTTTCCTCCCTTCCCTTTTTGGGGAAGGGTCGGGGATGGGGTCACGATGCAAAGAGTTACAAAAACAGCCAAGAGCAGTCAAAAACCTAATTTTATAACATTTTCATTTTAAACTGTAACGACCTTGCTTTGTTCCAGTCCCACCTTTGTAAGCACATTACACCATCAACCCTTCAACCCTTCAACCCATCAACCTATCAACCTATCGACAAACACATAAAACCATGAACATCAAGCGAAACATTGCACTCAGCGACTCCGGATTCGTTTTCAATCCGTCAACCGGCGACTCCTTCTCTACAAATCCTATCGGACTGGAAATCATTCGGTTATTACAAGAAATGAAAACCGCGGAACAAGTCAAAAAAGCGATCCTGGCTCAATATCTTACCGATGATGCCACCTTCGAAAAAGACTTTTACGATTTCGTGAACATGCTGAACAGGTTCAATCTTATGGAAACCGAAGAAAAAGATGAAAAAGCCACTAATTAACGTCGCGGTAACGGGACTTAATGCCATCGATAGTCCGGGCCCCGGGGTACCTGTGATACGTGCACTTCGCGACAGTAAGGACTTTGATGTCCGGATCATCGGACTTTCGTACGAGACGCTCGAGCCAGGTATATATATGCACGATCTGGTCGATAAAACCTATCAGATTCCTTTTCCTTCTTCGGGCGTTGCGAGTCTTCTTACAAGATTGAGATATATTAATTCCATCGAAAATATTGATGTGTTAATTCCGAATTTTGATGCCGAATTATTCAACTTCATAAAATTGGAAGAAACCCTACGTGATGATCTTGGAATAAAAACATTCCTCCCGACATCAGAACAATTCGAAGCGCGTCAAAAACATTGTTTAAATGAATATGGAATTAAACATGGGATTAAAGTTCCACACAGCAAAAAAATATTTTCGATTCATGATATTCCCGGTTTGCGCGCAGAATTTACTTACCCGCTTGTCGTAAAAGGTCAATATTACGATGCTTCCGTTGCTTACACACCCGAACAAGCTGTGACCTATTTCAATAAAATTTCAGCGAAATGGGGATTGCCAATCATCGTTCAACAATATGTATATGGTTCGGAGGTGAATGTTACCGCTCTGGGCGATGGCAAAGGAAATACAATCGGTGCAGTACCAATGCGAAAACAGTATATAACGGATAAAGGAAAAGCTTGGGCGGGTATTTCTCTCGATGACGATGAATTGATGAAGACTACAAGAAAGTTAATTAAATCGACAAAGTGGAGAGGTGGAATGGAACTCGAAATAATTAAAACAAGGGAAGGAGATTATTATTTAATTGAAATTAATCCGCGATTTCCGGCTTGGGTTTATCTTGCGGTCGGTTGCGGACAAAATCATCCTGAAGCATTGGTAAAAATGGCAATGGGAATGCCTGTCAAACCCTGGAAAAAATTCGATGTCGGAAAAATGTTTATCCGGTATGCCTATGATATGATTGTTGAATTATCAGAATTTGAAAAGATATCAACGCTAGGAGAGCTTTAATAAATAGTTGAAAAGTTGAAAGGTTGAAGAGTTGAAAATAAAAATAATTAATTAAATGTCTATTCATGCAAAAACCCTTCAACCCTTCAACCCTTCAACCCTTCAACCTAATACCACAAAACACCTGAACTTCAAGATATGAAAAAAATCCAATATGAAAGACCGGTAATTCAGAGACTGAATGCCGGAGTGATGAATAAATTCGGAACAAAAACCGAATATGCACCCGTTACTGAAATCGATGGAAACCGTGTGAAAGATCTGATCACGAAATTCGGTTCGCCACTTTTTGTTTTGTCGGAAAAAACAATGCGTCAGAATTATAAGGATGCGAACAGGGCTTTTAAAAACCGCTATCCGAAAGTTCAATTTGCATGGTCATATAAAACAAACTATATGAATGCCGTGTGCAATGTTTATCATCAGGAAGGCTCCTGGGCCGAGGCAGTTTCGGGTTTTGAATACCAGAAAGCATTGAAGAACGGAGTGCCCGGAAATAAAATTATATTTAATGGTCCCGACAAAACCGAGTCGGAACTGAGGGCCGCTATATATAATAATTCGATGATTCATATCGATCACCTCGATGAATTATATTTAATTAAAGAGCTTGCGACCGAGATGAATAAAAGGCCCAGAGTCGCGATCAGAGTGAATATGGATACCGGAATTTATCCGATGTGGGATCGATTCGGTTTCAATTATGAAAACGGACAAGCATGGGATGCCATCAATAAAATTATGTTAAACGATAAAATGGATCTCGTCGGACTTCACGCACACATAGGCACTTTCATGCTTGCCCCAAGCGCTTATGCTGTCGCCGCGACCAAGCTATCAGACCTCGCGCTGGGGGTGAAACTGAAATATAAGAAAAATATCCAATATATCGATCTTGGTGGTGGGTTTGCATCTAAAAACACACTGAAAGGTTCGTATTTGCAAGGTGCCGATTCTTCTCCTTCATTCGATCAGTTTGCAGAGGCGATTACTACTGCAATTTTAAATGCAGGATTTGGAGAATCTGACTTACCTTTGCTGATTCTTGAAACCGGACGTGCGTTGGTAGATGATGCGGGTTATCTTCTCGGATCTGTAATTTCAAATAAACGTTTGGCCGACGGCAGAAGGGCAACTATTATGGATTTTGGTGTTAATATTATGTTTACTTCATTCTGGTACGATCATAAAATTTCGCCTGCACAAGAATTCTCGCAATACACCGAAGATGCTGTTTTATACGGACCTCTTTGTATGAATATCGACGTGATTCGCGAAAATGTAACTTTGCCTCCTCTGAAACGAAATGATCAGGTAGTCGTGCATTGTGTTGGTGCTTATAATATGACACAGTGGATGCAATTTATTTCACTTCGCCCGGCAATTGTATTAATCGATCTGGAAGAAAAAGCACACGTTATTCGTAAAAGAGAAACCCTTCAAACTATAGAGTCCGAAGAAGTTCTTCCTGCTTATCTGAAAGAAATAAAACTATAATTGCTGTGTGAAGGGACGAATCATCGACATATCGAAAAATTATTATGAAGGCTCGATTAACAGCTATTCACAGATATTTTTTTCGGATAATAAACGATTCGCCTGGCTTTTATTGCTAGCTTCATTTGTAGATCCTTTCGCCGGTCTTAGTGGCTTACTCGCTGTATTGATCTCAATTTTGTTCAGTCGGTGGTTTGGATTTAATCCTGCCTTAACGCGGAACGGAACGTATGGATATAATTCCCTGATGATGGGAATGGTGATGGGGATATTTTATCAATTTAATCCCGAATTTTTCTTGTTTCTTGTCCTGGTTTCCGTTCTTACGTTACTCATCACGGTTTCAGTTTCTGCTTTAACCTCGCGACACGGCATACCCTTTCTTAGTATTCCGTTTATGATTGGAATCTGGCTTGTAATTCTTAGCGCCAGGAACTACGGTGCATTGCATTTAAGTGAACGAGGTATATATACATATAATGAATTGTGGAGCTGGGGTGGACCGCGGCTTGTGAAGTTTTATAACGATATAAATACAATTCCCATTCCACGGTTTATTGAGGTGTATCTTAAATCACTCGGCGCTATTTTATTTCAATATAATATTATTTCAGGGGTTTTAATTGCAGTTGGACTCCTATTCTGTTCGCGAATTGCATTCTCCCTTTCTCTTTTGGGATTTTCAACCGGATATCTTTTTTACTATCTTATTCAGGGAAATTTCACAGAACTTCAATATAGTTATATCGGATTTAATTTTATTCTCACGGCGATTGCGTTGGGCGGATTCTTTTTGGTGCCATCATTCCGATCTTATTTATTGGTCGTCGTCTGTACCCCGCTTACAGGAATTTTAATATCTGCGCTAGGCGGACTTCTCTCCATTTATCAACTACCTCTTTATTCTTTACCTTTTAATTTTCTGGTGATGTTGATATTATATGTGCTTAATTTAAGAGCTGTTCCTAAACGACCGGATCTTGTGAGCGTTCAATTATATTCACCCGAGAAAAATTTATATCTCCATCATTATCGGATGGAGCGCTATAAAAACGAAACTTACTTTCATATAAATCTTCCTTTTTTTGGTGAATGGTTTGTTTCGCAAGGAATTGACGGGAAAATCACGCATAAAGATGATTGGAAATATGCATGGGATTTTGTTGTCGTTGATGAAATGTCTAAAACTTTTCGTTTGCCGGGGACCTCAACAACCGATTTTTACTGTTATAATCTTCCCGTTCTTTCTCCTGCCGGCGGTTATGTTATTGCGCTTAATGATGACGTAGAAGATAATGAAATTGGCAATGTTGATTTGCAACATAATTGGGGAAATACCATTGTGATTAAACATGCAGATTTATTATTTACAAAAATTTCACACATTAAGAAAGGGAGTTTTAGGGTGAAGATTGGTGATTATGTCAGTAAAGGAGATATCATCGCAAACTGTGGTAATTCAGGTCGTTCCCCCGAACCGCATATTCATTTCCAGATTCAGGCAACGCCTTCTATCGGATCTAAAACACTGCAATATCCCCTGAGTTATTATATTTCGAGGGATTTAGATAAATATAGTTTTCATTCATTTGAATATCCTGACGAGGGGGAATATGTATCCCGGGTAGCAACGACAAAACTTATTCGCGAGGCATTTAATTTTATTCCCGGTGAGACGATGCAATTTAAAGTTACGGGAATGAAGGGCGGAGATCAGGAACTGAAATGGGAAATTTATTCTGATGCATACAACAGAGCTTATATATATTGTCCCACAACCAAGTCTTCGGCATACTTCACCAATAACGAAACACTTCATTATTTCACTGACTTTTATGGTGATCAGAATTCACTGTTGTTTCATTTCTATTCAGGTGCGCATAAAATTATTTTAGGTTATTATGGCGGAATGGATGTATCGGATGTACTACCGGTTCATAATTATTTTGGTGGAGTGATCCGGTTCTTCCACGATTTTATCGCACCATTTCATATATTTCTCAGGGCGAAATTTAATGCTGTTCATACCTCAATAGATGATATTGCAAATCCACAGCAAATCACTTTAAAATCAAGTGCTGAATCATTTAGTGGAAACCGTGTTTTGGAGAAAAGAGAATTCGATTTTGTTTTGAAAAAAGGTCGGATCGAAAAAATCACAATAACAGGTAAAAATCAAAAAATAGTAGCAGAATGTATAGACTAATAGTTGTCGTTTTCTTCGTTTGTTATTTCCTTCCTGCACATGCGCAGGAGAAATTGACCTCCGCCACTGTAGAGTCTAAATCCTATAAACTGTATACGGATAAAAACTGGAAAGAATTGATTCAATTCGGAAACGAGGCTGTTGCTCAGAATTTTGACTACTATTATTTGCGACTTCGTCTTGGCATAGCTTATTATGAATTAAAAAAATATCG
>JAHEYM010000001.1:2418-8664 GCA_023251595.1 Bacteroidota bacterium | reverse complement strand
CGTCCGGCGCTCAAACAATTTCTCAAGGCAAAAAAGTTTAATTCGAAAGATGATCTTTTATTAGAATACATTTATTATTCCTACATCTTTACTGCCCAATTCAACGAAGCAAAAAAATTAACACATGATTTTTCTTCCTCTCTCTCTCAAAAATTAAAAACAGAAAAATTATCTTTCTTCGACTTTGCATTACTCGAAGCAGGGGAGAAGAATGAAGCTGTATCTGATTCTTCAGTGCCCACAGGGTATCTTCAACCGGCTATCGGATTCTCAATCGCACGTAGTGTATTTATGTTTGAGTCTTTGACGATCTTACATCAGGCATATACACATAATGTCAACTCGCAAAATCAATTGTACAGTTCATTTAATATTCCATTCGCAGGTTCCTGGTCTGTGACTCCTGCTTTCAATATTGTTGGTAAAAAATCTGTTTACGACAAACCTCCTAAAGGAATGGGACATCCACCTCCTGGTCCTATTCCAAACGACACATCATATTCAAATCAAATTACATCGATAGCTTTCAAGAAGACTTTTTCTTACTGGAGTTTGGGTTTCGGAAGTTTATTTGCAAATTTTGATTCAGATAAAGAATTTCAGAGAAATTTGAATTTTACTATTTATCCAAAAGGAAATAATAAAATATATTTCAACACAACACTGTATTCGATGGGTAGATCCAAGTCCAATTCACCCGAAAATTCATTGTCTGAATCCATCAACTGGAATATTTCAAAGAAGTTTTTTGTTTCCGTTTCCTACCTTGCGAACAATTCAAAATATCTTGTTGAGGATAACGGCTCAACGGTTTACTATGCCGGAGGTCACTCGAATTCATTGCTCGATTCCAAAGGTAGTTTATTTACAAACTATGTCTTGAGCAGACATTTCGATCTTTATTTATATCTCGCGAAAGAAAACTGGGAAATTGAAAATCCTCCCAATATCATCAAAACACCCCTCACATTTAATTACAATACACTCATTCTCGGATTAAAACTAAAACTATGAAAACAAACCTGAAAATTTGCGTGATCGCCCTTGTTACGATCATTGGCATGAAAGCAGCACGAGCACAAACCGATAAATTATCGGAAGCATTTTCTACCAGTTATGCAGATGAAACAAAATCTGATTTCACAAAAGCAATTTCCACGCTCAAATCAGTATATGACGATAAATCCTACGAAATTAATCTGCGACTGGGATGGCTGAATTACGAAGCCGGACTATACACAGAATCCCAGAATTATTATCAGAAGGCAATAGACCTGATGCCTTACGCTATTGAACCTAAAATGGGTTATGTTTACCCTGCTGCAGCGCTCGGCAACATGGATGCAGTAATGGCACAGTATGCAAAAGTGTTGGAAACAGATCCTCAAAATTCGACCGTTAATTATCGGGTAGGAAATATATGTTATGGTAAAAAAGATTATACAAATGCATATAAATATTTTGAAAAAGTCGTGAATCTTTATCCATTCAGCTATGATGCACTCATCATGTTTGCATGGAGTAATTATCAATTAGGTAAAACTCGCGAAGCAAAAGTTTTATTCGGAAAAGTAATGCTGTTATCGCCAGGTGATAAATCCGCTGCAGAAGGATTGGCGCTGATAAAATAAATTCGTTGTGCACAACGATAGTAGAGACGTTGCATGCAACGTCTCTATGGTTGCGACCGGTGTTTCAACACCTTCGCTTCTATATAGAAAATAATTTCTTCAGCAATATTTTTTGCCTGATCTCCGACACGTTCTAATTTACGGATAGTAGATAGAATATAAAGACTCTCATCAATCCTGTCAATATTGTTGGCGATATAATTTCCAACAACCGAGTTCGCTTTCACGTTAATTTCGTCAAGGTTTTCATCTTTCTTGAACACGCTTCGTGCCAGAGCTGTGTCTTCATTCTCAAATGCATTCAACACATCGGATAACATCTCTATTCCAACATCAAACATTTCTATTACGCGAGCACTTTTCAAAAGATTCTGATCGAACGGTTCACCGGCGTTAATAATAAATTTCGCAATGCCCTCTGCAATATCTCCGGTTCTCTCCAGATTATTATTGGTTTTCAAAACTGCGAGAACAAATCGTAAATCAACCGCAACCGGATTGAACAATGCAAATATATGCTCGCAATCACGATCAATTTTCAACTCATAAGAATTAACACGCTTTTCATTCATAATTACTTCACGAGCCAAATCCTTATCTAACTGAAGAAACGCTTCACGCGTTTTTCTCATTTGTAGTATGACCAACTCCCACATGGAGATGGTCTCGCTTTTTAAAATTTGTAGTTCTGTGTCGAGATGAGTCATTTGGTTTGTGTTTAGTTCTTCGGAATTGTACTAGTATCGTTGAAAGGTTGAAGGGTTGAAGGGTTGAAAAGTTTTTATTAGATATTTTTGTTTGCAGTTCATTTATTTTTATTTTATTTATTAAGAATCATTGACTTTATAATTATATTGTTAAATGTTCTGAATGCTTCAACCCTTCAACCAAAATGTCCTGTAATATAATTCTGCGTTTTTTCGTGTTTCGGATTGGTAAATATTTCTTTTGTGACATTATATTCCAATACTTCACCCAAATAAAAGAAAGCCGTTTTATCGCTGATTCTACCAGCTTGCTGCATATTGTGTGTTACGATAATGATTGTATAATTCTTTTTCAATTCATAAATAAGTTCTTCAATTTTGGAAGTAGAAATCGGGTCTAGTGCTGAGGTTGGTTCGTCGAGTAAAAGTATTTCGGGATTTAGTGAAATCGCTCTTGCGATACACAGACGTTGTTGCTGACCACCGGAGAGGAAAGTACCTTTCTTATGCAAACTGTCTTTTACTTCATCCCAAAGAGCAACACGTTTCAGAGATGTTTCTACCACTTCATCTTTTTTTGATTTGGTGAGTTTAATTCCATTCAACAAATATCCGGCAATCGCGTTTTGATAAATACTCATTGTTGGGAACGGATTAGGTCTCTGAAAAACCATTCCTATTTTTCTCCTCAACACTATGAGATTCATTTTATATACATTTTTATCATCCACCAATATTTCACCTTCTGCAGTCGCATCGGGTGTGAGTTCATGCATACGGTTAATGCATCTGATAAAAGTAGTTTTGCCGCAACCCGATGGTCCCATCACTGCCACAACATCATTCCGCATAATATCAAGATTAATGTTTTTCAACACCTGATTTTGGCCAAAAAAAGCATTAAAATTCTTCGCCTTTAAAATTGTACCCGCCATTTTCTTTGTGCTATTTTCGTAATAATATTCAATACTAAAATAATTGCGATTAACATAAATGACGCGCCCCAGGCGAGTTTATGCCAATCTTCGTACGGACTTATTGCATAATTAAAGATGATCGAAGGCAAACTGCTCATTGGTTTGGTAATATTCGTATTCATAAAAGGATTCCCGAATGCAGTAAACAGAAGCGGAGCCGTTTCACCCGCAACCCTTGCCACACTGAGAATTACACCCGATAATATGCCGGTAATTCCCGCCGGAAGTATTACTTTCAAAATAGTTCTGTAATACGGAACACCGAGTGAAAGGGATGCCTCTTTTAAAGTGTCCGGAATTAATTTAAGCGTTTCTTCAGTCGATTTAATTATGGCAGGAAGCATCATCATTGAGAGTGCAATACTTCCGGAAACTGCCGAAAAGTGACCCATGGTTTTCACCACCCATAAATATATAATAATTCCTATCACAATCGATGGAATTCCCTGCAAAACATCAACCGAGAGCAAAGTAAAATATGCCAACTTTGTTTTTTTAAATTCGCTTAGATAAATTCCAATGCTGATTCCGAGCGGGATTGCAAATACTGATGCCATCAGAATAATCAATCCGCTTCCTACCAATGCATTTGCAATTCCACCTCCTTTTTCTCCGACGGGTTTTGGAAGGTTGACAAAAAAATCCCAGTTGATCGCAGAAATTCCCTCCTTCGTAATCCTATACAGAACAAGCAACAGAGGAAGCGTGCAGATTACTGTAAGAATAATTACTATCCCCTTGAATAGTTTATTTCTGATATTACGGTATTCTATTGTCATCAGTTGATGGAAAAGCGTTTTATTACACGTCTGCCGATGACATTGATGATAGTAGTCACCACAAAAAGAAATAATCCCATTTCAATAAGTGCTGATAAGTATATATCTCCGGTTGCTTCCGTAAATTCATTCGCGATAACACTCGCCATGGTATTTCCTGGACTGAAAATACTGGTCGGAATAATATGCGAATTCCCGATAAGCATGGTCACCGCCATCGTTTCACCAAGCGCACGACCCAAGCCCAAAAGTATTCCTGCGAAAATTCCGGATCTCGTATAAGGGAGAATTATATTTTTAATAACCTCGAAGCGTGTCGCACCTAATGAATATGCAGCTTCTTTCAGATTCGCAGGAACCAAAGAAATAACCTGCGCAGTTAAAGAAACGGAATATGGAATGATCATGATCGCCAAAATGATGGATGAAGTAAATATTCCTACTCCGTAAGGTGGCACCCCAAGTGTTGTTTCCAAAGAACGTACAAGCGGTACTAAAACAAATAATCCCCAGAATCCGTAGATGACTGAGGGAATTGCGGCCAGAAGTTCAATTATATTTTTGAATATCCCTGAAATAACACCACTCCTGAAATATTCTCCGAGAAATAAACCCACTGCAAGCGAAAATGGAATGGAAATGATTAATGCAAGTAACGCGGTCAAAAGTGTTCCAATTAAAAAAGGTAACCCGCCATAATGATCAACAACAGGGTCCCAGGTTTTTCCATATATAAAACCAACTCCGATTGCTTTGATCGATGGAAGTGAAGAAATTAAAAGCGTGACAAAAATGGCCAGTAATACAACAACCAGCCCAATAGCAGATAACAGAAGCATCTTTTTGAAAGATGCTTCTGTAAAATTAATCCGCCTGATTTCTTTTCTACCTATATATTGCAATTTAATTTTTCTATAAGATCGGTTTATTGTCAAAAGTCACTGATTTTACATTTGCTTCCGCAGCTTTGATTGCTTTTTCAGGAAGTGGTGCATAATCGAGATCTTTCGCATATTTTTGTCCATCGTGAATTACCCACCAAACCAAATTTACAGTTCCCTTTGCCTGCGCTTCAGTTCTGGTATCATACTTCTGATTTTTATATACCAACAAATAAGTGAAGCTGCAAATTGGATATCCGTCAGGTGCATCTGTGTCTGTTAAAGAAACTCTCAAATCAGCAGGCAAATCTACATTTGAAGCAGCAGATGTAGATTCAAGATTTGCTGTCACAAATTTTCCTGATTTGTTTTTGAGTGACGCAATCGGCATTTTATTTTGTAATGCATAATTTAATTCCACGTATCCTATACTTCCGGGAGTTTGTTTTATCAACCCGCTCACACCCTCATTCCCTTTCGCACCCAGACCAACAGGCCAGTCGAGCGATTTTCCTTTACCGGGTTTTGTGTTCCAGGTCGAACTGACTTTGGCTAAATAATCTGAGAATATATATGTCGTTCCGCTTCCATCTGAACGATGAACAACCGAAATTGCAAGATCAGGAAGTTTCGCATCCGGATTTATTTCTTTGATCCGTTTGTCATTCCATTTTGTAATTTTCCCAAGAAATATATCTGCGACGATATCGGATGTCATTTTTAAACCGGGATTCCCATCAATGTTGTAAGTAACAACGACTGCACCAAGACAGGTTGGAATGTGAACGATCGGTGATGGCGATCCTTTTAATTCCTCATCACTCATGGGTGCATCCGACGCACCAAAATCAACAGTTTTTGATTGAAGTTGTTTTATTCCACCACCCGAACCGATGGATTGATAATTAACTTTAATCTTTTTTTCGTTGTTGTACACGTCAAAAAGTTTGGAGTAATATGGGAAAGGAAATGTTGCTCCGGCTCCGAGAATCTCTTTGATTGCGGGCTCTTCCGTTTTGCCATTGTCTGTTTTTGTCTCATCTGTTTTACCTCCGCCACATGCAGAAAGAAGAAGTGTTGTTGCTACCAAGGCAGCATAGAATGTTTTCATTTTGTTTTTGTTTAAATTGTTATATATATACTTATTGTTTTAGAATTTGTATTGTACACGAGCTGTAAATACATTATCTTTCAGATCTTTTGTGTATCCACTCAGATTTTTAGAGGTTTCATTTGTCACCATATCGTAATACAGCATGTACCTTACGTTT
>JAHEYM010000001.1:0-2408 GCA_023251595.1 Bacteroidota bacterium | reverse complement strand
ATCCAAGTGTCGTATATTTTACATCACCGGTTCCTGTTTTTGCAATGTTTCCACCGGTAACAGATTTTCCTAGTTGATCGCCTTCAATTTTTGTATTCGGATCGTACCAATCGTATTTTACAACGATCTGATGTTTTGTTTTAAAAATATTTTGGGTGAAATAAAAGTACGCACCCGAAAAATCGCGGAGATAAATATCAGAAGTTGCAGCGACAGAAGGTGATGTTGAGGACGATGAAGTGCCGGGTTGTTTACCCTGCACGTATTCTGCGCGAATCGTTGTAGCACCAATCGGTCCGTTGTAGGTGAATTGAAAATCTGCTCCTATATATTGTCTTTTTGCATATCGTCCGTAATTCAGCGTATCGCTGTTGTCCACATATCCTGTTGTAGTTCCAACACTATCCGTTCCCAATGAATATACGTTTTTTCTTCCTTGTCTGAATGCTCCGTCATAAAACGATGCGCCTAAACCATAGGCAAATTTCTTTGAGTTTGTTTCGCGATTAATACTCAGATGAGAAATAATATCTTTTTGCGTGTCAAAATCAACCGCACCGTTTCCTGTTCCATTATATATTCCTCCGTCAAGTTTTAGAAAATTTAATGCCGATCCTTTGGGCATTTGAAATGTGATCATTGCACCAAGATCTCTTTCACCAGGAAAAATAATTTGTGACATTCTCGCCCTGTCAGGTGATTCGCGAAGAACAGACGAAAAAGGAATTTCAAAACCAAAAGGACGGTTCATCGAACCGACAGTCAGCGTAAATGCCTTACACCAGGGTTCCGTAATTTTTGCATACATATCTTTAATTGCAAATCCTCTTTCCGAAACATCAAACTGAAAAACAAACTGAGAAAGAGAAGTTTCATAAGCTACTCTCAATCTGCTTTCTCTGATCATAAATCTTTTATTCACGTTCGCTCCAAAATTTCCACCTTCATAAGAAGCAGCGCCAGCCGAGTCGATATATTGAAATTGTGGCTGCGTATATCCCGAAACTTTTATTCGTTTCAGAACATCCAACTCACTATTCAGCTTATTCAGACTCTTGGTTACTGAATCCATAGTCAGAGGTTTAGAATCCTGTGCATTTACACAGATAGACATTAATCCGGTCATGCCGGCAATCAGGAATAGTTTTGCGTGTTTCATGTAGTTTAAGTTTATGTTGCAAAACTATTACCGGCATATTATGTAATTATTAATTGGGGGTTAACTAATTATTATATGAATATTAATTGAATGTTAAGTCGTGGCACGAAACGAACTGAGTTTGTAACCGACACCTTTCACGGTTACAATCACTTCATCCGACAATTTCTTCCTTAATAACCTGATGTGTACATCGATGGTTCTCCCTTTCATTTCTTTGATTTCCAGCGCCCATACTTTCTTCCAGATTTCCTCTCTTGTGAAAACTCTTTCGGGTCGTGAAGCCAATAAACACAAGAGTCCGAACTCCTTTCTTGAGAATGAAATACGTTTCCCCATAAAATCAACCAGATACGAATCACGATAGATGAGTAAATCGGAAATCTTCGGTGCAGCCGGAACCGCATCGATAAACGGGGTATCAATCACTCTGATATTACCTCCTTCAACACTCATTCGCAGCATACTTTACACTTTTCATCGGATGCAAAACTACGTTTGCACTATTAACCTAATATTTAGCCAATGTTAAGTTTATGTTAAGTATGTGTCACCGTCGTTAAACGAGCTGCCGGTTCAATATTATATAAATCATAATATTAAATGGAAATGCAGGTTAAGCATCCCTATTAGTTTTGCGGGCAAAATAGTACATGAAATCAAACCATCGTGCGGTAGTAAGTCAAACACTCGCAGCCCTGGTATTTTTATTTTTCTTCTGTTTTCAAGTGAAAGGTCAGGTTGCGGGAGATTACAGAAGCCGCGTTTCCGGTTTATGGAATACAGCTAACACCTGGGAATATTTTGACGGAACATCCTGGGCAACTTCAACCACGGTCCCGAACAGTTCAACCGCATCGGTTACTGTGCTGAATGGTCATACGATCACAAAAGACGTCAGTACCACTTCAGTAAAAGATCTTACGATTGATGCTGGCGGGAAAATATATGGCAATGCTGCTATCGCAACCGGCGGTGGAAATATCACATATATAGATTTATTCGGAAATATGATTTGCAATGGAACCTACGGCTCAACAGGAACCAATGCCGATATTGCTGCGCTAAATATTGAGGGAACAGCTTGTGTAATCAGTGGCTCCGGAACCTGCGCTCCTTGCCGGATACGAAAAGATAAAAACACCAATTCCAATTCGTCTGTTACATTCAACATAAATACGTACCTTACTTTTGCGGAAGCGAGCGCTACAGATATATATAACAACAAAGATGCGACAACATTCAATGT
>JAHEYM010000061.1:12266-13046 GCA_023251595.1 Bacteroidota bacterium | reverse complement strand
CTCTTGTGTACATCTGCGAAACAGTGAATGTATTTCTATTATCGAGGAATAAATCAAATCCGCCACGAATATTTGCAAACATCCCGATCATCTGATTGTTATCAGTCTGACTTATATTAGTCAAAGGCACACCAACTAAATTTGAACGAGTTGTAGTAGCATCTGTAATCGATTTTCTTTGCATTCCCATACCGCTGATAAAGAAATTAAATTTCCCTTCTCTCGCATTTAAATCTCCACCACCCCCAACTTTTCCACGTTGATCTACACCGATCCTGACACTTCCATTATAACCAATCCTTCGATTCTTTTTCAAGACAATATTTAATATTCCGGCCATTCCACCCGAAGCATCATATTTCGCCGACGGATTTGAAATAACCTCAATACTCTGAATTGCATCTGCAGGAATCTGATCGATAGTTAATGTCGTTGGTCTTCCATCCACAAAAATTTGAGGAGCAGCATTTCGCATCGTTACATTTCCATCGATATCTACATTTACGGCAGGAACTTGTTTTAATACATCCTCAGCAGTTCCCCCTGTTGTAACCATACTTTTTTCAACATTAAAAATCTTTTTATCTAGTTTTATTTCCATGATCGGTGTTACAGATTCTACTGTAAATTCTTTCAGCATAGTTCCAACCCGCATTTTTATGTTTCCCAGATCCTTATCAACCGCGTTCATTGCGCTCATCATTCCACCGGTTCCACCTCCACCTTTTTTCATATCCTCAAAATTAATATTGAAGGATAATTTTTGTTCAGATGTTTGAT
>JAHEYM010000061.1:0-12256 GCA_023251595.1 Bacteroidota bacterium | reverse complement strand
ATCGCTGTTATGGTAAGCGTGAATTTTCCCATCACAGGTAAACTGTCTAAGCTGAAATCGCCGTTCGACTGTGTGAGTTGACCCGCGATCAAAGCATCCTTTCTCATTGTCTTCGTTGTCGTGTCAAAAACATTTCCTGTTAAACGAACAACTGCATATTCAATACCTTTTCCCGAGACACTATCAACAACTTTTCCGTAATAATGCCCGATTTTCATCTTCTCACCCATCCCTTTTCCAGCCATGCCACCCATGCCACCCCACTGCCCATAAGAGACAGTGGAGTACAGGAACAAACTAAGAATAAAGATCAATAGAAAACGGTTATTCTTTTTCAACATTAATATTGATTATTAAAGGTCAGCTCTAATATTACAACTTATAATTAAATCTCCTAATTCGTAATTCCTAATTCCTAATTGTTGACGGCAATTTTCTTCACCCCGACAATTTTTCCTTCACTAATTATATGAAGAAAATATATTCCCGAATTAATATTTCCGCGATTAATAATAAACTCATTCCCATTACGGATAATATTCATTTCGATCTGTTGTCCCAATAAATCGAACACATTTAATTCCACATGATTCATATCCAAACCTGTGATATGAATGTTCGCTTGGGAACTAAATGGGTGAGGATAAATACTGATATCATTCACAGAGAATGGTTTCGATGAAACACCAACAGTAAAATCAACATTGACAGAGTCACAGAACATACAACCATTTCCATCCATCACACAAACTGTATAATAACCGGGCGTTAAACCACTGATAATTTGGGTTGTGGCACTATTACTCCAGTCATACGTAAGGGGCGGATTTCCACTTCCGAATGCCGCAGCACTTCCATCTGCACAAGAAGAACATGAGGCGGGACTACTGATCAAACTCACGCCTGGCAATGGATTCACTCCAATATTCGCCGTAGTATTATCTGTGCATAATCCGCCATTCGTAACCGTAACTGTATACGTAGTCGGGATAAGTGGTGATACTGTAATCGATGCTGTAGTGTCGCCTGTATTCCATAAAAAAGTATCGCCGCCCGAAGCCGTTAACGTGATAGAAGATCCAGCACAAACCATTCCTCCGCCGGTAATTTGTGCGACAGGAACGGGAACAACATTCACCATTACGGAGTCCGTCATAGTGCACCCATGACCATCTGTGAGCACGAGCGTATACGTGGTAGAAGCCGTAGGTGTAGCGTCAGGGTTTGCAACCAGCGAGTCGCTCAATGTGCTACCATTATTCCATATATAATTATATGTCAACACTCCACCACCCGCACTTCCTGAAATGGTGGTTAATTGTCCGTTGCAGATGGATATCGGTCCGCTCATCGTCAAAGTAAGTGGTGGTGGTTCAGAAATCGTAACACTCTGTGCTGATATACAACCATTCGAGTCGGTTACTGAACACATATATGTGCCGGCAGTCAATCCGCTGGCAATAGAATCTGTTCCACCTGTTGGTGACCAGGAAAAAGTATAAGGAAGAGTTCCTCCGGAAATATTCATTGTAGCAGATCCGTCATTTCCGGTCGCACAGGTCACATCCATTTGAGTTGCAAGTGTAACTACCGGGGCATTCACATTATTTACAATAGCGAAATCAGTAGCGGTGCATCCATTAGCATCCGTAACAATCACGTTATAAACACCTGCTCCTAAAGTATACGCAGTATCCAGACTCTGAGAGATTGTTGGCCAGTCATAAGTATATGGCGAAACACCAAGTGTAGCTGTAACCCATGCGGTTCCGTCGTTCGTGCTGCAAGAGGCATTCGTAGAAGCCGTTGATGTCGCAATCGCTACAGGCTCATTGATGGTAACAGAAGTCGAATCATTATTTCCATTTGCATCATGAACATATACCTCGTATGTGCCTGCGCATAATCCGGTTGCGGTCTGCGTGGTCTGTCCTCCAGTCCATAAATATGTGAGAGGCAGTCCCGTTGCGCCATTCGTATTCACTGTGGCAGTTCCGTCACAACTTAAGTTACAAACAGCATCGGTTTTGGTTGAGGTTAATATCAATCGTGAATCTAATTTCACTAAAAAAGCATCGTTTGTTCCTCCACCATAAGTCGTCTGAAAACCACCGGAAGCAATACCCGTAGTACTCGCAGTATATCCTGCAACATATATTTTTCCGTCACCAATCGCAACTCCGAATAGCTGATCTGTGCCATTTCCACCAACATAAGTTCCACCAATCCGAACACCTGCCGAATCAAATTTCACAAGATATGAATCTGTTCCGCCATTGAAAGTTGTTTGAAATCCGCCTGAATTGATGCCGGCATTACTGCCTGTTCGTCCAACCATGTAGAGATTCTCCATGTTGTCTTTTGCCATGTAGTATCCTGCATCCTGACCGGTTCCACCGTAGTATGTTCCCCATTGACGAACACCTGCAGTGTCAAACTTCACCATAAAAGCATCGAAACTGCCGCCGCCGTATGCAGCCTGAAATCCGCCTGAAGAAATCCCTGAGGTGCTCACAGTTCTTCCTGAAATATAAACATGGTCGTCTGTTACCACAACGCTTCTTCCTTCATCCTGTGAAGTTCCGCCATAATAGGTTGACCAAATCATTGTACCAGTTGAGTCAAATCTGTACAGAAAACCATCAAATGCTCCACCACCATAAACAGTCTGATGTCCGCCAACTGCAAGACCTGCAATACTGTTGGTCCAACCGGTAACATAAACATCACCATAAGAATTCACTCCAACAGAACGACCCTGATCATCGAGAAGTCCGCCCATGTAGGTTGACCAAACTAATGCGCCGGTATAATCCAATTTCGCAAGATAGGCGTCATCGATACCACCTGCGATTGCTATTTGAAAAGCACCCGTGGTTGAGATTCCTGCAGCACTATTTGTGAGACCTGTTAAATAAACATTCCCTAAATCATCTACCGCTGTTCCGAAACATTCGTCTGTGCCTGTTCCACCAAAATAAGTTGACCAAAGTCTGTTTCCTGTGGAGTCGAAAACAGCTACGAACCCATCTGTTGCACCACCTCCGAAAGTTGTTTGGAAACCACCCGAGGCAATGTTATTCGGACTGCTGGTATTTCCTGCGATATATACATTTCCATTTATATCACATTTCACGCTGTATGCAGTGTCATTGCCTGTCCCACCGTAAAACGTGGTCCATAACCTGTTTCCACTTCCGTCAAATTTTGTCAGGAAAGCATCTGTTACTCCACCTCCGAAGGCATTCTGAAATCCGCCTGATGAAATTCCGAGACTGTCGTTGGTAAAACCGGCAAGGTAAACGTTTCCGAAGGCATCCGTTGTCACGGCAAACCCCTGATCATTCAATACTCCGCCGAAATAAGTGCTCCATTCACGGCTGTTCTGAGCGGAAGCAAATAAGGATGCGAAAAGAACGCATGTAATAAGTAAAGTTTTTTTCATTTTGTTTGAATTTTAAGTGAGTTTATGTAGTTTGATTTTATTCCGCAGCCTCTGCTTTTGAGCGCGCAAAAGTAGTAATAATCAGGTGATTATTAAATGAAGCAGACCAGGTAGGATTAGGGCGTGCCCCCTCCGGTACCCTCCTTCGTCGGGTGCCTGAGGGGTCGGGCTTTACGCTCATAGTCCTCGTCTTGCCTGAGGCAAGACTGCGGGCTATCCGCTTCAATCCCTCACGCGGTGAAAACAGAAACAGTAACAAAGCGGAGAAAGAGACGAAAAGAGAAACGGAAATAGAAACAGATCGAAGAAAGAGGTGAAGGATACCCCACCATATTAAGCGTTCCGTCAGGAACGAAAAATATTGTAGCCCCGGAATTTATTCCGGGGTGAAGTAGAAACCGGCGCCCCTTAGAGGATAATCCGCGTCCGTAAAGGATGATGTCTTCAGCGCTATTGGGGAAGTTGGGAACAATCCCCAACTGTTATCCCTGACCCAAACCTACGCTCCCCCCCTCACCAACAGAAGCATGCCGGAGAATAACAGTAGAAAGAACATGAAACATAGTTCAACGGTTAGGATGAACTGATATATGATGGCTCAATCATAGATATAGGACTATTTAATCATAGTCATACCACAACATTGCGGAGAGACAAGACCATGATAAACAGCAGGCACTCCATGCTGGGGAGTTTATCATCCGCACAGCGGAGTTGTTGCATCCTGAAGCATAGTATATTGATACCTTAAGAAGACTGAGAGGACGGTAAAAAAGAGACAGGTGTGAACCTTCTCATAGCGAGGTGACGGCGAATCATACGCATACGACTCCGGTTACAATATGAGAAGTCAAGGTTGCAATGCAGCAGAGCGTGGTGAAAATGAAGTAGGGCAACTATGCGGAGCGGGACCACACGACTGACAATAGAGTAGGGCAGCTTCACAATAGATAACCGATGCGAAAACAATGTAATAAGGTGGATTCACGATAACAGAGGCTGCTTCAGCAATGAAGCAAGATAGAGTTGAAATGACAGAAGAAGCGAAGACAATGGAGCAGGTCACGTAATCAATACGAGAGGTACACAAGAGGATTAATGAAGGGTGAAGTAACAATTGAATATGACATCTTTGCGATGGCACAGCGTCGCATTGCGAAGGCTCGTCGTTGTATGGAAAGTGAAAATAAATTTTGTTCTCGAGGGACTTTGGGGCATTTGGGGTCAGGGACAAAAGTTGAGGAGCGATTTGAAACTAATTGTAATGCGTGTTTGCCGTCCGGAAATCAATAGGGATCCCAATAAACGCATTAACATTTTCATGACTCAGGGGCTGGAAGGGGACGCGCGCTTCAGCCTTCATGAGCATAGTTACTGTTTAGCGTGCGTCCCCTTCCAGCCCCTGATGATGATCCCGCGTTGTCATCTCAAAGCGAAGCGAGAGACCCCTCAAGAGCAATAAACGAAATTTGCTACATGCAATAATGCGATGAAGCGGGATCTTTAATCTCGCTCTGGGCGAGACCGGAAGGCAGACACTTATTAAGAAGACGAATGAAAAGAAAAAGGAATGAAGTTATAAATCTAAATCGCTCCCCAACTTTTGAGCCTGACCCCCGAGAGCAGCAAAACCGCTGAAAAATACACGCATGTAACCACCAAAAGTTTCGATCAGATAGTTAATCCATTGGATAGGTTGGATATCTAAATTTCCATTACCTTTGACAGTTGGGATATGCCTTGTTCCCTTGAACGTATAAATTCCACTCAAAAAATCTGTTTGCGCTACTGTCCGAAAAAACTGAACTTGATTACCTTATTCATTATCAACTAATTGAGCAAATTAAAAGCTATCACTAATTGCGAAATGTACGCTATGAGTAGCGCAAAGTGATACGTTATCGGCAACTTTAAAGCGTAACACAACTAACGCAGCAAACTGAAAGAGAAAGACATAAATATTTAATTAAGAATCCTCAAATTTTTATCTTTGAACTCTTTAAAAGTAGAAATAATATGGCAATAAGAAATTTCGATTCCCAAACTTATCACGACAGGGTAATTGATATTGCCGCTGGACGACTTACTGGTAGCTTTACAGTTTACACAAATCCAGGAGGTCAGCAAAGGACAAGAATTGGCAATCTATACCCCGACATTATTTTAACACAAATAGGTAATAACACTGTTCAATACATTATTGAGGTTGAAACGGTAGAAACTGTATCGCACAGCGAAGTGCAACAATGGAAACAATATTCAACATTAGGAGGGACATTTTATTTACTTGTACCCAGCCAATTAAGAGAAAAAGCTGAAACCATTTGCAGGACGTATGGTATTTATTCTGTAAAGTTTGGGACTTATTGGGTTGACGCGCAAAATGTTTTACAACTTAACTACGAATAGAAACTTAGAGTGCTACACTATCTTTTAAATATTATTCCTACGATAGCAGACTCGCATTCTGTAAGTCACTTATTGGATACAACTTTAAAAGCTGTTGCTGATACTGCTGCGAAAGCAGTTGCTAATTTACCACCAATACAGAAGTCACAAAACGAAACGACTAGTTTTCAATGGGTACTAATTATTATCGGATTCGTTGTTTCGTTTTGCTCTGGTGGCTTTGCAGGTGCATATTATACAAGAAGACAAACTTTAAAGGATAGAGAAGCTGAAAGAAAGTTACCGAAATTAACTTTGAAAACTATTCAAGAGAAAGCCACTCTTGGTTCTACTTCTATTTACAAAGAATTTGAATTAATCAATAACACCACTATTGACGTTGATTCTTGTGAAATCGTATTTGAGTTCGATGAAAATGCAGTTATAGTCAAAGACGAAACGAAATCTAAACAAGGAACAAACAAACTTGAAAAGAATCCTGAAAAACAAAATCTTCATAAATACACAATTGTTCAACTGAACCGAGAAGAAAGGGTGATTTTCATTTTTCACATAGATAAATTCTCGGAGAATAAATGCAGGGTATTCATAAACTGCAAAGGTGTCGGGCTGGTTTGCATTGACAGAAACATCATTGATTTGCCAAGTATAACTCCGAACAAATTTGAAGCGCCATTTGGATAATTCGTCAGCTTCGGTAGAAGAGAAAAGTTGCCGATAACATTATTATTAAATGAAATTTTTAAAAAGGGGGCTTTAATTGTGGTTGAAAGTGACGTGCTATCTATATACATTGTTGGTAGGTGAAAGAGAACAGCTCTTTAAACCCCCTTTTTAAAAACTTCATTAATAATCCGCACGTTATCGGCTATTCTATGGCGACAGTGCTAACATCAACCAACAGGACTTAAAATAAACTCATGGCAGACGACTATAAAGACGAATTTTTACTACGACTTCAGAAGAGTGTAATTTATACGACATTAAAAACCAAATGTGTGGACAAGGACACAGATGTAATTGCATTAGTTGATACAGCAGTTTCCTATGCCTTTCAACGAACAAAGACAATAATTAAACACATGGGAGAATTTACTCTCCATGATGGCGACCATCTTTTCAGAGTTTTGAACTTGATGGAAAAATTAATGCCTGAGCAAACAATCAAGAATTTATCATCACCCGAACTAATGCTTTTGGTTTTAAGTGCATTCTTCCATGACATTGGAATGTCGCCTGACGAAAAACAAGTCATGACTTGGAAAAAAGTTTGGGATGACGAGCCTGAAATTGACGAGGATGAAGAAAAATCTTTTAATGAATTAAAACGTTTTTATTCAGCAAGACCTGACCAGCATGAAATTATTGAGCGACTTATAAATCAAGGGAAGAACACTCATGCAGACACGATAAAAGCATATTTGGTAACTGAATTTATCCGACAAACTCATGCCGACAGAGCAAGAGAAATAATTGAAAGAGACTGGAATGGAAAGATAGTTTACCGTGACACTGACTTGACAGTTGAATTTGCCCAAATTTGTTACAGCCATAATGAAGATGCTTTAACTCTCCTTGACCTTGATAAAAATTACTTGTGTGCTGAAAGCACATTTGCTTGTTTACCCTTAATTGGAGTTATTTTAAGGTTAGCCGACATTTTAGATTTTGATGCTAAACGAACACCCCCAATTTTGTTTTCTCACTTATACGTTAGAAACCCTGTTTCATTGAAAGAATGGAATAAACATAGAGCAGTTGAGGCTTGGGAAATTAGCACAGATTTAATTCAGTTCAATGCTAAATGCAATCACCCCGCTATTGAAGCATCAATACACCAGTTCTGTGATTTTATTGACCATGAATTAAGTGTATGTAATAATGTAATTTCAAATTTGAATGAATTTAATAAAAGCAAAAGCAGAGAAATTTTTGTCAAGTTTCCATTCAAAGTAAATCGTGAAAAAATCACAACCAAAAAGAACATTCATAATCAACCGTTATATATTTATCGAGACACCCAATTCAATTTAAGTAAACGGCAAGTCATTGACCTCTTAATGGGGACAAAGCTTTACGGAAATCCAGAAGTTGCACTTCGTGAACTATTACAAAATTCTATTGATGCTTGCTTACTTAGACAAGCACAAGAAAAAAAATGGGGCAACTTATACCAGCCAGAAATTTTCGTTAAGTATTACACAGACGACAAAGACATCATTCTTGAAATAGAAGATAATGGAACAGGAATGGACCAAGATATTATTGATAAATATTACTCAAAAGTCGGCTCGTCATTTTATAAATCAACAGACTTTTATAACATAAAGTCCGAAACAAATGCAGACTTTACACCAACATCAAGATTTGGTATTGGCATATTGTCCTGCTTCATGGTTGCAGACACTTTAATCGTTGACACGAAAAGAGTTTATGCTCAACACAAATCAAGCGATGCCTTAAATATAACCGTTGAAGGGCAAGAAAGTGTTTTTTGGATTAGAGAAGGCAAACGAGAATTACCAGGAACAACAACAAAGCTAATTCTTAGAAAAACTCGGAATCCGTGGGAGAAAATGACAGAAACTGCATTTATAAAATCGGTTGAAAATGTAATTCCAAACCCACCTTTCAAAATTAATATACATACCACTTCACACCAAAAAGTAAGAGATGAGAATAGCTTTAAGGAGGTTACGGCAATTTCACTTAAAAATTATACTTGGGACGAAAATGAAAACATAAAGGTTTTTGAAATTTCGTTAGACAGAAAAGAAGAAGGACTAATAGGTTCTGCATTAGTGGCTATTTTGGAAAGTCATGGAAAACCAGTTGAGAAAATTGACTTAACATCAATAGAAATTACAGTTGAAGATGAAAGCTACACTCTCGAAAAGAAACTTTGGGTTTCCACAAATTCTATAACACAAGAATCAAACTCAATAACAGTAAATGATGATGGAGGTATAAGCAAAGACAGTTCGACAAGAAAATTAGCAGAATCAGAATCAAGACTATCTCTGCATGGTATAGAAGTTCCATCATCGCTTTTTCCTGAATCTTGGAGAAGAAAAGAGAATCAAGTAAAAATTTCCTTTCCATTCCCTTTGACATTAGTAGTTGATATTTGTGGTAATAGAGATTTAGACCTTAATTCACCTCGAACTGAAATTATTATAAGTGAAAAATGGTTTGATTTTGAAGAGCAACTTGCTTTTGTAATATGCACAGAACTTTCAAATTCAGTAACACCAGAGTATTGGACAGCACTTCTAGAAATTTTGAAGAAATCTGACAACGAGAATTTTATAAGAGCATTAAACAGGGTGACTAATAATTTAGTATAACACAACTTCGGATGGACAGAAGGACAGCCGATAACAAATAAACAAAAAATGAGAATTGAAAATGTAGTAATTCATAATTGGCGTTCAATCGCAGACGAGGAAATTGACTTTGAAGAGTTGATGATTTTCATTGGACAGAACAATCACGGTAAGTCAAACATAATTTCCTCTTTGCTTTTTTTCTTTGGGACAATAACCCATAGCGACCCCGACTTTCATGGAAGCTCAAACGAATTATTTGTAGAAATAACCTTTACCGACCTTGACGAGTTTGACCAAAACCAATTCAAAAAATATCTTTCAGCAGACAACAAAATAAAAGTTAGAAAATCGGTAAATGGCGAAGGAGAAGTAGCATATAATGGATACTTGTTTGCCCCCACAACCGATTTTTTGAAAGAGGAAAGTATTTCTGCATTAAGCAAGCGAGAAGAAGTTGAAAAAACACCTTTGAAAGATTTTATACCAAGTAGCGGGCGGCTAACGAAAGATATTATCAAGGCAGCACAAGAGGAATATACAACTGCAAACCATGCAACTTTAGAGTTTCAATACGTTCTTGAGCAGTCAGCATTTTTAGGAGCAAAAAATGTGGCGAAAGGAATTTTCGGTGATGTGTATTTCATTCCAGCAGTTAAGAATGCAACGGATGAATTCAAAATGACTGGCAATTCAATTTTCAATCAACTCTTTTCGCAAATAATCGGAAAGATGTCAGAACGAAATGAGTATTACAAAAGTGCAAGAACACAAATGCAAGCACTCACTCAGATTTTGAACAAGAAAAATGAACAAGGAGAGGATAACGCTGAAAGACCTAGTGAAATAACTACCCTTGAACAAAATCTTGAAAACGAACTTAAGAAGTGGAATACAACAATTGATATTGAAATAACCCCACCGAACATTGACGATGTTCTAAAAGTAAACACATCTGTTTGGGTTGATGACGGAAAGAAAACGGATATAAGTAGAAAAGGACACGGCTTACAGCGTTCTTTGATTTTTGCTTTAATAAAATCATGGGCTGCTTATTTGAAAACAGAACGAGAAACTAAAGCTGAAGAAGAAGCAGCAGCCGAAACAACGACTACACAAAAAAGAAAAGCCTCCGACTCAACATACTTTTTCTTTGAAGAACCTGAATTGTATTTACACCCTCAAGCGCAAAAAGAACTTTATGCTTCACTTAAAGAATTGTCTTTATCACACAATCAAATTGTTCTTAGCACACATTCAGCTTCCTTCTTGGATTTAGAGGACTACAAATCAATTTGCATCGTCAACAAAGTTGACACCGCAACAGGTTCTAAAGTAAGGCAGTTTACCACTGACATTTTTGAAGGAAATGATAAGACCAACTTCAATTTAGTTTATTGGATAAACCCAGAACGCAGCGAATTATTTTTTGCCAAAAAAGTAATTTTAGTTGAAGGAGCAACGGACAAGACAATCATTCCACGATTAGCAAAAGCAGCAGGACACTTTAATTTTGAATACACAGTTATTGAGTGTGGTGGTAAAGACAGCATTAAACTTTACATCAAGTTGCTTAACAGTTTCAGAATTCCGTATGTAGCGGTTTATGACCAAGACCATCAAGCTTACAAAGACGCTAATGGACACAATAGTGCTGACATTTCTTCGGCAGGAATTGAATCGGTAATAAATGCTGGCTTTGGTAAATCAGTAATACTTGTCAATGACATTGAGGAAGAAATTGGAATAACAGAAAGGAACGATAAAGCAAAGCCGTATTTAGCATTGACACAAATTGCAAGACCTGAATTTACTTTGTCAGCAGGACTTGCAGGGAAAATCGCTATTATTTATGAGTGAAGGAGCGAAATTAGAAATGACACCACAACGGACGGACAGAAGAACAGCCGATAACAACCAAGGATTCGTCGCGCACGAAGTGCCTGCGATGAAGCCGATGTTGCACGGAACCTCCGGTAGTTTTTCTTAGTTATGGGGTTTTCGCCGAATACTGTATTCCTTAATGGCGAAAGAAAACAAATTTTTCAAGTCAAAAGCGGCTAATCGAGCAGGGAAATTACAATATTTTATTCATCGTTCTTCTTATTACGGAGATACCCGGCATTTTATATATAAATATTTATGAATCATTTTAATTTTTGCAATGGAATTTTCTTGTCGTCCCTCCTTGATAGGGACAATGGTTAATTTTATTATTTTTCTTTATGGTATTTGGATAATGCTGGAGGTCCGCGTAGCAACAATTCGATTGTTATCATCGTCTCCGTTTTGCAACAAGGGCAAAGTTTCGGGTTATATACCTTTATTTCCCGACTTTCTATTTTCACGATGGGTATTTGTTCCAATTGATCGATAATTTGTGGAATCGTTATTTTCTTCCGGGTACTACTGAGAATTCCGTAGTGCCGAATGCGCGTAAATCCTTTCGGCAAAATATGCTTCGAAAACCTTCGAATAAATTCGATTCCGTCTAATTCCATTAAATGTTTTTTTGCACCATCGCGGTAATCTTTATATTCGAACGATATCTTATTATTCGTTACAGATTTTATTCCGCCTACGCAATGTTTCCTATACATATATATATCTGCAACCTTTACGGACGCACCGGATATCATGGGGCGAATTCCTATCTACCAATCTTGCGCTCCTACGGAGCTTTTACCGAACGTTTTATTGTTGTTTGTCCATTTACATTTGAAATTGATATCACCGTCCGACGGCCTTTGAATATTCCGGCTGTCAACTCTTTCTGAGATTTTGGTGCAAGATATATATATAAGTACAAAAGCAGGAACAGTCCTAAGTCTTATAATGAATTGATCTTCGGAAATGGATAGGGGACTGTTCAGCAAAATCGCAGAAAAAGAGTTGCGCCGGAATATTCATCAGCCTTGATCTTTTCTTTGTTACTTTCTTTTCGATCAAGCGAAAAGAAAGTAAGATGTTTTTAAAAGCACCGGTGCCGGAGAAAAACAACTTATCACATTCATTATGAAGAATGAAGATCATCCAAAGCGGATTTTTCTCCACAACCGGCAAACTCAATATGGCT
>JAHEYM010000060.1 GCA_023251595.1 Bacteroidota bacterium | reverse complement strand
ATAAGCTTTCCAACCCTTCAATGCTTCACTCTGAGCATTATTAACAATTGTCATTGCTTTCTGGAAAAATTTTTCGCCCCCATTCATTGAAAAAGAATCATAATCTACACCGAGAATAATATTTACATAAAATGAAAGCATCGCAGTTAGATTTGCGCCATGTGTTTGTTCGTTAAATTCCAGGGGACTATTTTCAACATATTTAAAATTAAAATTTTCATCATTAAAATTTAAAGTCCGTGTGTTATACGCGGTTTTAAATGTGGGTCTGCTGGCGCTTATTTGTGCGGTGGCTTCGAATTCATCGCTCGATACTCTTTTAGTTACATTCAACTGTAGTGAAAATTCAATTCTTTCCTGATTTAAAAAGTTGTCATCACTCCATTTTCTGTTATTGAGAAATTCCATGATGGCTGTTTGGAGTGACTCCAATACCTTTTTATCACTTGGTTGTAATGTCGGCGATAAAATATTTACAGTAGCACTTAATTCTTCAGCGCGTGAGTTGAAACCAAATATAAACAGCATAAAAAAAACTGTCAGAATGCCTTTATGTTTCGTGAAAGATCTGAGATATAACATGCGATATTATGTTAGAGAGTTTACAATGTAAGAAACAATATCTTCGGCAACTTCCGATTTCGGTTTCAGACCGAATTCCGTGATCTTTTTATCACGGTCAATAATCGTAACTTTATTCGTGTTGTAACCGAAACCTGCGCCTTTATCCTGCAAGGAATTTAAAACGATCATATCCATGTTTTTGGATTCTAATTTTCGAATTGCGTTCGGAATTTCATTTTCAGTTTCAAGTGCGAAACCAACTAAAATCTGTTCTTTGTGTTTTTGTTTGCCGAGTTCAGCAAGAATATCTTTAGTCGAAGTCAAACTAATATCCAGATTTTTTGAATTTTTTTTTATCTTTTCTTTACTCAGGTTTGCAGGTTTATAATCGGCAACTGCAGCGGCCATCACTGTAATATCACTTCCGGTGAAGTTATCCAAACACGACTGTAGCATCTCATCGCTGCTCTTCACTTTTATTACATCTATATTTTTTGTGTGGGATGTTAGTTCAGTCGGACCGGAGACTAACGTAACATCTGCACCTCGAAGTGCGAGCGACTCGGCAATGGCAAAACCCATTTTGCCAGTAGAATGATTACCAATAAATCGGACAGGATCAATAGATTCATACGTAGGACCTGCAGTCACCATTGCTTTTTTTCCTGCAAGAGATCCCGAGAAGAGAAAATGTTTTGTTAATATGTCTAATAATTTTTCGGGTTCTTCCATCCTTCCTTCGCCGATTAATCCACTTGCCAATTCGCCATATCCCGGGTCAATAATTCTGATTCCATTTGTTTGGAGGAAGGCAATATTTTGTTGAGTAGAAGGATGCAGCCACATATCAAGATCCATAGCAGGAGCTATCAGCACCGGGCACTTTGCCGACATACAAACTGCAATCAGAAGATTGTCAGAAATTCCATGTGCTAATTTACCGATAGTGGTTGATGTTGCAGGAGCAATTAATATAACGTCCGCCCAAAGTGCAGATGAAACATGATTGTTCCATACACCTCGTTCATTATCGATAAATGTCGAGAGGACAGGATTTCCGGATAGCGTTGAAAGTGTGAGAGGAGTAATAAATCCTTCCGACGCAAGCGTCATGATTACCTGAACATCAGCACCGGCTTTTACCAAAAGTCTGACCAAAAAAGCAGATTTATAAGCAGCAATACTGCCCGTTACTCCAACTATAATCTTCTTACCTTCGAGTACCATGGGCAGGACCAAACAATTATTTCGTCGCTTCTTCGCGAGCAGGATTCCGGTAATAAATTTTCCCTTCGATAAACTCCTGAATTGAAATCAAAGACGGTTTTGGGAGTCGCTCGTAATATTTCGACACTTCAATCTGTTCTCTGTTTTCATAGATTTCTTCAAGGTTATCACTCGTTGCGATGAACTCCGACAATTTGCCAGTTAACTCTTCTTTGAGTTCGGCGCTGATTTGATTGGCACGTTTGCCCAGAATTGCAATCGTTTCGTACAAATTTCCTGTTTTTCTGTCGAACTGACGCAAATCGCGTGTAATAGTTGTTTCTGAAGCTGTTTTGTGATTCATCTCTTATTCCGGTTAGTGGTTTTATTTTAAGTATATATATATTTATGTTTTCTGATTCTTCTTAACGAACTCAACTGAACTCTCATAATAACTTTCGGCTTCTTTTATAAACTTGCTTGCCGGAAATGCATCGATAAATACTTTATATGAATCTGAGGTGTTCTGATAACGTTCCGCTTTTTTTGAATCAATACTATTTTTTGCCAACAGATAATTCGACTTCAGAATTGTGAATAAAGCGATCTCTTTATATTTAGTGTCAGGATATTCTTTGATCAGATTTTTGTACGAAACGATTGCTGCTTTATATTCTTCCCGATCGAAGTAGATCTGTGCTGAATGCATATCTTTTGTCTGAAGCTTTTCGCGAAGAATGTCGATATAGTCATTGCATTGCTGAACTTTCGGACTTTTAGGATATTTATTTGCGAACAACTGTAATTCATCAATAGCTTTATGTGTGTTTGTCTGATCGAGATTTGGTCCGGGTGAATCCATATAATAGCAAAACGCTTCCATAAAAAGACATTCTTCTGCAAAGGCACTATTTGGAAAATCATCTACAAACGATTGAAAGTAATAAGACGCTTCCTCATAATTTTCTTGTCCGTAGTAGGAATAAGCGTAGTAATACAGTGTTTTTTCAAACCTGTTCATTCCTCTATCGAACGACATAAGTTGTTCAAAAAGAGCTTGTGCCCTTACATAATCCTTGTTCTGATAGTACTTTACACCAGCATCGTATTTCGCTTTGTTGTCAGTACCTTTAAGTAATTTTTGATACTTACTGCAGGAACTGAGAAGAAGAATCGGGAGTACGAGGGTGAGAAATAGTGTTTTTCTGATAAACATGGTTGCAAAGATAGGCATTTTTCCTTTAATGAAGCCCTGAGATTTAGTATCTTTGCGGCTTTAATAATCGCGGCGAAACTTTATCCGTCGGCAAACATCGGGAAACGTGGATTTATTCGAAAAATTATCTCAAAAACCAGGTCCTTTAGGACAATATGCAAAAGTAGCTCATGGATACTTCACTTTTCCTAAGCTGGAGGGTGAAATTGGCAGTAAAATGGTTTTTCGGGGGAAGACCCGTCTCATCTGGAGCTTGAACAATTACTTGGGTCTTGCAAACCACCCGGAAGTCCGTAAAGCGGATGCAGATTCAGCAACCAAATATGGTCTCGCACTCCCGATGGGTGCTCGAATGATGTCTGGTAACTCTGATTTGCATGAACAATTGGAAAAGGAACTTTCAGATTTCATGCACAAAGAAGATACGATTCTTCTGAATTATGGCTATCAGGGGATGATTTCGGCAATTGACGCGTTGATCGACCGACATGACGTGATTGTATATGATAGTGAGTCTCACGCATGTATCGTTGATGGCGTCAGACTACACATGGGAAAGCGTTTTGTTTATCCGCATAATGACATTCATAACCTTGAGAAGCAACTTGAACGTGCTGTCAACCTGACTAACGAAACGGGCGGAGCAATTTTAGTAATCACAGAAGGTGTTTTCGGTATGTCGGGCGATATGGGCCGACTCAAAGACATTGTAGAACTCAAGAAAAAGTACCCATTCCGGTTGTTTGTCGATGATGCACATGGTTTTGGGACGATGGGAAAAACAGGTGCCGGTACTCCTGAACAACAAGGGTGCATCGATGGCGTAGATATCTACTTCGGCACTTTTGCAAAAGCGATGGCAAGTATCGGTGCTTTTATTTCTTCCAAAGAAGCAATCATTATGCACCTCCGCTATAGCATGAGGTCTCAAATTTATGCGAAATCAGTCCCAATGCCACTTGTGGTCGGTGCTTTAAAACGTCTGGAGTTATTGAGGACCAAACCCGAGTTAAAAGATAAATTGTGGACCATTGTCGATGCTCTTCAAACTGGATTGAAAGATGCTGGTTTTGATATTGGTAATACTCAGTCACCGGTGACTCCTGTCTATATGAAAGGTTCAGTACCGGAAGCAACCAGCATGATTCTCGAACTTCGGGAAAAATATGATATTTTCTGCTCGATAGTTGTTTATCCGGTAGTACCGAAAGGAACTATTATTTTACGTCTTATCCCTACTGCCTCGCATTCTTTGGAAGAAGTTAATTATACCATCGAAACTTTTAAAACGGTTCATCAAAAACTCGTTGAAGGAAAATTTCAGGCAGATGAAGTTCCGAATATGAGATAACCCCCTACTCCAACCAAGACTTATAATAATCACCCGAACGGATTTCCAAGGCAGCTTTTGTGAGCATTAGGGGTTTGAAAGTGTCGATCATGACTGCTAATTCTCCTGTCTGTTTTTGACCAATACTTTTCTCTACGGTACCAGGCTGCGGTCCATGAGGGATGCCACCAGGATGTAAAGTGATCTGTCCCTTCTCCACACTTTTTCGGCTCATAAATTCTCCATCCACATAATAAAGAACTTCATCCGAATCGATATTGCTGTGATTGTACGGTGCCGGTATAGATTGAGGGTGATAATCGAATAATCTCGGACAAAAGGAACATATCACGTAATTCTTTCCTTCAAAAGTTTGGTGCACAGGTGGCGGCTGGTGAAGTCTTCCTGTAACAGGCTCAAAATCGTGTATAGAAAATGCCCATGGGTAGTGATTTCCATCCCATCCGATCGCGTCAAATGGATGTGAAGCATAGACAAATGGGTACAGCATTCCCTGCTTTTTAATCATCACTTTGAAATCGCCCATTTCATCATGCGTTTCAAGATTTGAAGGCCTACGAATATCGCGTTCACAATATGGAGAATGTTCGAGCAATTGCCCATATTCATTGCGATAACGGTGCGGAGTTTCTACCGGAGAAAAAGATTCGACGATTAACAACCGGTTTTCTTTTGTGTTGAAATCGATTTGATAAATAGTCCCACGGGGAATGACTAAATAATCTCCATAACCGAATGAAATGCTTCCATAAATTGTTTTGAGAAGTCCTTTCCCTTCGTGAACAAATATTACTTCATCCGCATCAGCATTTTTGTAAAAATATTTGTCGCTTGAAGTTTGAGGAGCTGCAATAATGATCGCGAGATCATTATTCACCAAAACCGGTTTTCTGCTTGCGAGAAAATCGGCTTCAGGTTTGATGCCATATCCCAGAAAACTCTCTGGTTTCAGATGTCGTTCGAAGGCAATTTCGGGCATAACCGAGATCGGAGAACCTGTTTCCCGAATCATTGTTGGCGGATGACAATGATAAACCAGTGAGTAAACGCTTGAGAATCCTTCGGTTGAAATGAGCTCTTCCGCATACAGAGCACCATCCGGCTTACGATAAACAGTGTGACGTTTGTGAGGGAACGTGCCCAGACTATGGTATTGAGGCATGACAAATTAATTTCTGTCAAAGTTACTAAATTGCGCCCATAAAAGTTACTTTTGCCATTGTAAAACGAAGACACATGATACAGAAAGATACAACCACAAGAATAGCAGTAATCTCAGGTTTGGTTTTAGTTCTCGCCTTAACCAGAATAATCCCTCATCTTCCGAACTTCACACCAATTATTGCTGTTTGTCTTTTTGGTGGAAGTATGTTCAGAAATCGATTACTTGCTTTTGCGGTGCCGATAGCCGTTATGTTGCTAAGTGACCTGATCATCGGGTTTCATAATAATATGATTGCAGTTTATGGCGCTTTCATTCTCGTCATTTTTGCAGGATATCTGATCCGCAACAAAATCAATATCACTACAGTAATCTCTACAAGTATTATCTCCTCTCTTACATTTTTCCTGGTAACGAATTTCTCAACCTGGCTTGGAGATCCCAGATACACACAAAATTTAGCAGGACTTTTCACCGATTACACCGAGTCATTGCCATTTTTAAGAAATCAGGTGCTGGGAGATTTATTCTATTCGGGTGCGATTTTCGGATTGTTTGCGTTGGCAACGAAAAAGTTTCCGATATTGATGGTTAGAAAATAATAAAAATTTATCAGGAATTAATTTAGAATCCTTTATACTTCTGAAAAACCTTCAATAATTCAATGGGTTTGTCGGTCTGAATATAATCCGGACTCTTCTGTATCGCATCTGTATTCTCTTGTTTTGTTCCTATTCCCCAAAGTGTGACACGAAAACCTGCATCGTGTGCCAGTTCAATCTGATCCGCTGATATATTGTTGGTGTTAATGGTGATTCCGAAAAGGTTCATTTCGCTTGCAATCTGTATCCCGTCTTCGAACGAAGCCGGATAAATGAAAAGTTTTAATCCGCTCCTTTTATTTTGAATAATTCTGAGAAAGTCTGTGTCTTGACTCTCGATTAATATATTATTTTGAAGACCATAATCATCAATCGCTTTCAGAACAGCATTTGCATATTGATTGAAAAACGGAGTCGGGTCGACAGCATTTGTATATAGTTTGCAATCGAAAGTATATATATAATCACGAATATTTTTACCTGATGCAGTCAATTCATCCATTAATTCATTGAATGAAATCAAGCGAATAGAACTAGAAAATGGAGAGGTAATATGACAACCCCATATTTCCGACCAAAGTTTATCATTAATAATCCCGGGATCGCACAATGTCATCTCCTCAATAAAATGATGATGGTAAATCATCAGTACACTGTCTTTGGTCATTTGGATGTCCATCTCACTTCCATCTGCGCCGATTCTCAATACCGGTTCGATAGACTCATACGTGTCAATGGGATATTTAAATGCCAACCCCATACCAGCATGCCCAAAGACTGAAATTACATCAGCATTCAGATTATGAATCTTATATATCGGAGGGTCGGTTTTACATGAATATATCACGAGGAATAGGAAAATGGAAATCGGAACGATCCTCAGAGAACGATTATATCCTGAATAAAGTGAATGCATTTTTGTAAATTATTTGATAAAGATACAGAGTTTTCAATAAATAAACACCCGGATTAAAGAAAGCCCAATCTTTCAAAATTCTTTCCCAACACTTTGTCTGCATCGGCACCCAACCATTTGTCAAGAACGGTAGAATAAACATTTCGAAAATCAATCTGATGTATAAGATCACCGCTCTCTAATTTCTCCAAATTTGGATTCACATTATAAAAACCGGGTTTTTTAAGATTTCCACCAGCCACGAAAACAACATTTGCTGTACCATGATCTGTTCCTTTTCCTGAGTTTTGTGCAACCCTTCTGCCAAACTCCGAAAAGGTTAAAATCAAAGTATCTTTAAAACGATCGGTGGCTTTTAGATCTTCAGTAAGTGATTTGACTGCATCAGAATAAATCTTCAAATGCTTGTCTTGTTGATTTCGTTGAAGGACATGGGTGTCAAAACCTGAGAGCGACACATAATATATTTTAGATTCGCAACCCGAATTAATTAATTCGGCAACGATTTTCATTTGATTACCAAACTCATGCTGTGGATATGCCTTTGTCGATTTATACTTGTTTGAATGTTGACGAATATATTCAGCACATTCAGCAGTCTCCGCCAAACTTTTATATAAAAATTGAAGATTACTTTTATCATCCTGATTTTCTTTGAACCCTGCAACAGCTCCACGTACGATAGGATTGGCAACTGAACCTTGCAAAGAGCCCGGATGTCGAAACGCAATTCCTTTAACCTGCTCACCCTTAAGTGCAAGACTTAATGTATCATCAATTTCGAGTGCGTGCCAGGGTTTTGAACAATTTGCAGGACAATTAGAATCAAGAACTCTTCCAACCCAACCCGTATTTAAATATTGATTTGCATCACTCGCCGATTGCCAGATATCGGTTGAGCGAAAATGAGAACGATTGGGATTTGGATAGCCAACGCTGTTAATGATTGTCAGGTGACTTTCATTGTATAAATCTGCAAGCCCCTGCAAACTACTGTTCAAACCGGTACTATCATTTAATGAAATAATTGAGTCTTTAGTAAGTCCGAGATCCGGTCTTCCTTTATAGTATAAATCATTTGTGTATGGTACAACCGTATTCAGACCGTCATTACCTCCTGCCAATTGAATGACAATGGGAATCTTCTGATTTGAATCACTTCCGGGCGGATTTAATGCAATGGACTTCAGAAAATCGCGAATGAATAAAGCAGTCGAAGCCAATGCCGATTGTTTGATAAATTCTCTACGATTATTTTTTCCAAACATTTTTATATCAATTGAAATTCCGGCAATAACATAAGATTCATTATAATGGTTGAAATTTTATCTGTTTCAGTGATTCCAGTTCCTGAAGGCATGAGCAGATTCTTATTAATCTTGTCTTTTTTACATTGAATAAATGAATCGAGAATTACTTCTGTTAATAAAATGTCTTTCTGATTTTTGAAGGGCTCAATCACTTGAGAAAAATCATATTCAATATCGTTGTAGGTACTCTTCGCGGGCATAATTTCCATCATATCTTCAAACTCAGGTTTTGGCTTAATGTTCAGTCCTTCTCCTTTGATAATGACATTTGCAAGATTCAATCTTAGTGTTAAGGAGGCGCTGTCTATCCAGTTTTTACCTCCCTTCCACCCTGCTACATTTGGGGGGAAGAATAACATTTGTCCCAACACTTTTTGAATATCAAAAACTGTTTTGTCGGTTTTGAATTTAGCATGAATCAATCGTTTATACCGAACTAAAAGTTCTGTGGGTGAAGATATTTTGCAACCGATATATTTTTCATCATAAAACCAGTCTGATTTATAAATGGTTTTCAATAAATCTGCGATGGAATAATCTGATTGATAGAATTGATCTGCTAATGTTGAAATTAAATTTTGATCTTCTACTTCAGAGACAAATTCCCGCCATATTTTTTTGACAATAAAGCTTGCAGTTTGTTTCTCTTTTAATATAATACTGAGAATTTCTTCCCCATTAAAATTACCTTTTTGACCAAAGAATTCTTTTTCTCCGAAATCATGTTTTCGATCATTAAATTCGTATCGCCCGGTTTTATCCACTTTCCAGCCAGTAAAAGCCCTTGCAGCTTCCTTAATATCTTTTTCAGTATAATGGCCTTCTCCCAAGGTAAAAAGTTCCATCACTTCTCTTGCAAAATTTTCGTTTGGAGCATCCTTCGTATTTTGTTGATTATTCAGATATATAATCATTGAAGGATCTTTGGCAACCAATTTTAAAAGATCAGAGAATTTACCAAGCGCATTCTTCCTGAACATATTATTCTGATTCTGCATCGGATAGCCGAAAGGAGCAGAAGTGGCAAAATGATTATGCCAGAAAAAAGTCATTTTCTCGCGCAAAACAGCTTTTGTCGAACTCATCTGATCGAGCCATTTCAGATTAAGCTCCATCAATTGTTTGCGTGACTTCAGAATAAGCAGAACAATCTTCGCTGATGAAATTTCTTCATCATCGCGACCGTGAAGTGGATCAGAAATATAGTCTAAATCCTTTGATATTGCTGAATCTGTAAACAATGAATCTACAACAGAATCGATTGAATTGCTCTCCAATGATTTAATTCGTGCAGGAGATTCACCGAAACCTGCGCGTAAGAAAAGATGTTGTAATTTGACTTTGTTGGAAACCATTGAGGACTTTGATTAGAGAACGTAAATTTACGATCTTTTATTCAATCAGCCGTGTGGCGTCCATCAGATGGTTTGATTTTGCTGCGAAGACACGAAGGCGCAAAGTCCGGTTTAGCATCTTCGTGCCTTCGTTGCTTTTTATTTTAGATACTTACAGCCCGGATACGGTTTGATTCTTATTGTACTTTACTGAAAAAGAGAATTTCTTTTTCTTGGTTTCAGCAGGAGCAATCGGAAATTTCCAAATTAATTTGCCGGTCTTGTCATTATACTCTGCATCCGATTTATCTATAACTTTCACATCTATATCTTTATCATTCGAAATGGGAATCTGGTCTTCAATCACAATTTTAATTGAATCTTGTTTTGTATTACGGACCGTTATTTCATAAGCCATTGTTCTGACCCGATTATTTCCCAAAAATTGTGATCCTGAAATTTCTTTTACGTTTTCTCTTTCAACAACAATCCGCTTATCTCTTCCCAAAGAAATTTCGAGTGTATCGGTCGTGATTTCCATATTGAGATAAGTATTTCCTACAAAAGAATTTTCAAAATAAACATGCGCTGTTCCTGAAAGTAAGTTCAATGATTCCCAGCCGGAAACCCTTGCCTGTAAAAAAGCATCACGATCTTTTTTGGGAACTGCTAAATAATAATAATCAGCTTTCAAATTTGAATTCTGAACGTCGATCGAATAAACTTTTCCATCTGAAGGAACCGAATAAGGAAGAGCTATATCGAAATCGGTTACTAATTGATTTTTTGAAGCCGTAATATAATTTGCTGTCGATTGTTGGTTCTTACTGAACTCCCCTTTCGCTACTCCGTCATTATCTCCATCTTTCGAGTTTTTTTCCTTTTCTTCGAGTGTTATTTCCTGATCTAATTGACTGAGATTATCCATTGGAGCCTTTTGTTCTGCGGCGGTAACCTCGGTGATCGTTCGGGTGTTTGAAACTCCGTTTACATTATAAACATAAGGCTGAAATGCATAATTAAGATACCAGGTATTTAGATTGGGTCTTGAACCACTTAAATTCGGATTTCCTGTCGATAATTTAATATGTACATCTGTCCAGTCTTCACCACTGTTTTGATAAACTTCTGCTTTACAGTTTAATTGAATTGGACTTGAAATATCTTTTGCACGAATATCATATATTGGCGACCAACCTGCAGAGCGAATAAAGTACGATAATACCAGATTGGATTTCATACGTGTAGTTGAAGAAACAGAAACCTTAATTACGCTTGTAGGTTTGTTATGTGTTGCTTTTAATTCTGAAAGTTGGTTGGTAAATCTCGTCTGTTCTTTCCTTAATTTTTTAATTTCATTCGATATTTCAAGCATTCTGCTTTTCAGTTCCGTAAGTCTGACCCGGTAGAAATCTGCAACCTCCTGAATATTATCGGCAGTCAAAACTACATTATCTCCTTTAATGGTTTTATTCGAAAGAATCATCGACTGTTCTTCGGTATATACTGAATTTAAATTTGACATTTTATCTAATTCACCATTCACCCATTCGAGCGAATCTTCCATTTTTTTTTGTTCTTTGGTTTTTTGTTCTTCTTTTAAATAACTTAACTCATAATTGACGGACAGGATCACCATATCGCCACTGGCCGTCAGCGTTATACTTTGTTTATCAATGGATGAAGGTAAATTCTCAAATGTGAGTTGTGTAACACCGGTTTCAATATCGACATTCGCCTCACGAGTTACCAGCGCACCACGTGTGTAAATTCTAACGAGAGAAATTTTAGAATCGGTAACTTTAATATCATTCCCTGCAAGTGTATAGGAAATTCCAAAGAATAAGAGAGAAGCCATTAGGCTGGCAGTGGTTTTGATCACAGAAATCATTAGGTTTTCTAATTAGATTGTAACTGAATGGACAAAGGTAATTGTTAGCGGCAAGAAGAGACTGCCCTAATTGAAATTCCACAAAATATTATCGCGCAGATTTTGCAGATCAAATATTGCGTAAAAATTCTCCCCCGCTTGAGGGGGCAGAGGGAGGAATTATTTCTTCAAAGAATCCTTTCCTGTCCTAAGTTCTTGTTCGTATGTTGATTCGGTCATGCTTTTTTCATCCTTGAAAAAGAAAGCACCACCCCAGTTATAAATGATCTTAATAAAAATAGTTTCCTGTCCGTTTTTCTTCAGAATTTCCCGGGTAATAGTTCGATTGGGTTCTTTATATGTTTCCATAGTAGCACCTTCGGGATAATCTTTTTTCTCAAATTTCGGCAGATCATCCGGCCCCGCCTGGATCTTCGAAACTGAGCCGGCGTGTGAATCAATGTAAGCCTGTTTTTGCTTTTGCAATTCTTCGTTTGCTTTTGCTGCTAATTCTTCACGTCGCTGCCTGTCTTCATTGTCTTTTGCTTTCAACGCAGAATCGAGTTTCGAACTTTGAGCAAGTCTCTGTTTCTCCATTTCTATTTTTCTCAGTCTTGCTTCTTCATCCAACTTTCGGTTAAGCTCTGCCTGTAGCTGTGCTTTCCGTTCCTCTTCCTTCTGTGCAGATGCGACCGAATCATCATAAGCTTTTTGTGTTACCTTTGCCAGCGAATCGCGTTTAAGACTATCTATAACGGTCTTCCATTTTGCAAGAGAATCAGCATTTGCTTTTGCAATCAGTTTTTCAAGGGCATGTGTAGTATCTTTCAATGCAATCAACTCTGTCTTGATAGCTTTTGTGTAGTTGGTGTCATAGTCAAAATCTTTCACCAAGGGATAAAACATAATGCGCGCGACCGGTTTGCTCAAAATGGAATCGGTTTTTACGGCATCCATTTTTGTAAACAATTTCACATTGAATTTATAGGAATATTCATACGGAAGCTCCGAGTCAGGCACTTTCGTAGAGATGCTGATCTTTTTCGTGATCATCCCTGATTTACTCACCGTCATCAAATAATCTCCATTTAAATCAAGTCGGATATCAAATTTTCCATTCGATTTTGTGGTATCCTGTTGAATAACTCTATCACCATGTGTGATACTAACGATAGCTCCATCAATGGAGCTTACGTCCGTTTTAATTGCACCGAAAACTTGTAAATATCCCGGTTTGATTGTCGTGTCTTTTGGTTGACTGAACGAATTTTGCCCAAAGATCAAAAGACCTAACAATGCTGTAACCGGATAACGAAATTTTAATTGAAAACTCATTCTTCAGCGAAATTACGGATGAATAGTTGATGGATGAAAGTTCAGATATAATTGAATATCAATATTCAATATAAATTACATGCAAAGGTTCGTAAAATTCAAATATGAAAGTCGGAGGTGTTAACTATGTTATCAACGATTTGTTGATGAAAAAAGTATTGTGAAATAATTAAGGTTTACCAATAACCACTTTT
>JAHEYM010000059.1:11293-13061 GCA_023251595.1 Bacteroidota bacterium | reverse complement strand
CGAGCTCGACATGCAACCGCTGATTTTTCACCGTTTTATATTGATAATCGCATTGATTTAATATTTGCAATGCGGGAATAAGAAAAGTTGTCGGACAAGACGCTGCCTGAATTTTATATTTTTCCCTGATTCCGGCACTCACTTCCAAAAGTTTAAGTGTGGCGTTATCTCTGCTCACAAGGACATCACGAAGATGAGACGCCATCCCGGTTACAAAATGATTTCCATCGAAGCCATGACTCAGAATTTCATTAAATATCTGAAGACAACCCGGAATATCACCATTCAACAAACAGTCCGTCACTTTAAAATAATAGTCGTAATCGAGAACATTCAAATTTGTGATAACCGTCTCGTATGTTATGTTTCCATTGCTGAAACTCACGATCTGATCGAAGATAGACAACGCATCGCGCAAAGCGCCATCGGCTTTCTGTGCGATGATGTGGAGTCCCGCTTCTTCAGCAGAAACATGCTCCATTTCTGCCACATAAGCGAGATGTTTTGCAATATCTTCGACCCCAATTCTGCTGAAATCGAATATCTGACAGCGCGAAAGAATAGTCGGAATAATTTTATGTTTTTCTGTGGTGGCAAGAATAAAAATCGCGTAGGGGGGCGGTTCTTCGAGTGTTTTCAAAAAAGCATTGAATGCCTGAGTGGTGAGCATGTGAACCTCATCGATAATATATATTTTGTATTTTCCCTGATGTGGTGCGTATCTGACCTGTTCAACCAAACCACGCATGTCGTCCACCGAATTATTCGATGCAGCATCGAGCTCATAAATATTCAACGATTGGTTGTTATTAAATGAAATGCAGGATTCGCAAACGTTACAAGCTTCAATCCCTTCCGAGATATTCGAGCAATTTATAGTTTTTGCTAAGATCCTCGCACATGTAGTTTTACCAACTCCTCTTGGTCCACAAAACAAATACGACTGTGCAAGATGCTTGTTTCGAATAGCATTTTTAAGGGTGGTAGTGATGGCAGCCTGCCCGATTACGGTTTCAAAAGTTGCAGGTCGGTATTTTCGTGCAGAAACAATGTATTGATCCATGATAGTTCTTGTTCCAAAAAGGAGGGCAAAGATACGGTATTAATTACGAATTTGGAAAGAGCTATGAGCTATGAGCTATGAGTTATGAGTTATGAGTTATGAGTTATGAGTTATGAGTTATGAGTTATGAGTTATGAGTTATGAGTTATGAGTTATGAGTTATGAGCTTAAAAAAAAAATATTGGATATAATCAGACCAGTATTATCGTTCAGCAAATCTTTTTATAAACAGAACTCATAGCTCATAGTTCATAGCTCATAGCTTAACTCCCTATTGCAATTCGTAAATCCTCGAGTAGGTCGTCAATGTCCTCCACTCCGACACTCAACCGAATCAGAGAGTCAGAAATTCCAGCTTTTTCTCTTTCGGGTTTTGGGATTGATGCATGGGTCATACTGGCGGGGTGACCGATCAAGGACTCTACTCCGCCTAGTGATTCAGCAAGTGAAAATAGTTTAGTTGCGGAAAGTAATTTGAGTGCATTTTCGATAGAATCATTTTTCAGGGTGAATGACATCATTCCACCAAAATCGCGCATTTGTTCGCGTGCGATATCATGATTTGGATGTGAAGGAAATCCTGGCCAAAAAACTTTATTGACAGCGGGATGCGCGTGAAGAAATTCAGCAATAGCTCTTCCGTTTTCACAATGTCTTTGCATACGAAGATGAAGTGTTTTGATACCTCTAAGCACCAGAAAACAG
>JAHEYM010000059.1:8972-11283 GCA_023251595.1 Bacteroidota bacterium | reverse complement strand
ACAGTCCATTGGTCCCGGGACTGCACCACATGAATTCTGAATAAAGGCAAGTCTTTCAGCCGTTTCATCATCGTTCAAAGCAATCGCTCCCATCACCACATCGGAGTGACCTCCCATATATTTTGTGACGGAATGAAGAACCAGGTCTGCACCAAGATCCATTGGGTTCTGTAAATAAGGTGAAGCGAAAGTATTATCCACAACGAGCTTTAACTGATGTTTTTTCGCGATCAGTGCTGCCCCGGCAATATCCACGACATTCAACATCGGATTGGTAGGTGTTTCAATCCAAAGCATTTTTGTGTTCGGGTTGATGAATTTCAAAATATCCTGAACATTTTCCATTTTAATAAAATGGAATTTCAAGCCATAATTTTCAAATATTTTGGTGAAGATTCTGTAGGTGCCGCCATAGAGATCGTTGGTACAGATAACTTCGTCGCCTGGCATCAGAAGTTTGATAATGGCATCAGTAGCAGCCATCCCACTCGCGAAACAAAGTCCGTGTTTGGCATTTTCTAGTGCTGCAATATTTTTTTGAAGCGGCGTTCTGGTTGGATTCTGAGTTCGAGAATATTCATATCCTTTGTGGTTTCCGGGCGCTGCCTGAACATAAGTTGAAGTTTGATAGATTGGGGTCATGATAGCGCCGGTTGTCGGATCGGGCGAAATACCTGCATGCAGGGCTTTGGTAGCAAATTTCATCGGTTGGTATTTATGCCGCAAAAGTAACAATTCTGCAATATCACTTTGCGGCAACACGTTAGGAAACTATATGAACACATTGATGTTATTAACATTTACTGCGTAGTAACGTACAATCGAAGGGACACAGATACCTTAGCAGTGTTCAACAAAACCAAGAATTTACGAAAATGACACAACTGAATGCTAACTGGTTAGTAGAAGGCTTGATTGACTTTGAGTACAAGAAATATATGCTGCTTGCTTACTTGCAGGAAGTCAGTAAAAATTTTTCCGAGCATAAATTATATCCATTTATGATGGATCTTGTAAATCATTACAATAATCTTGTAGATTTGCGGGAGAATAAAAGATTGGTTTCGGATAAATTCCCCAAACAAATTACACAAGTCGATTTAGAAAATTTCCATCTTGAATTTGAAAAGTTGATGGGCGATGATAAGTGTATAGCTGAGGTTGAAGCTATTTTAGAATATGCTATCCCGCGTATGAATGAACATTTGAAGGAGGGTAAAGATCTTTATGAATTTGTAGAAGGGAAATTAAATATATTCCCGATCGGGATTATGCCATTGCATCCTGACTTTGGTTATCTCATGCTCTGCAATCCTGCAACTAACGACACACCTGTTTACGAATATCAAATCACAATTTTTGAAAGCGCGAAAGAAAAATATCGTGGAATTAAAACTGAGTTTGTTGATTTATATCAGCGAAGTATTTCCAATACATTCGAACATATAAAATCCGATTTAATTCACCGGAATAAAACATTACCTAATCCCGCAACATACGTGATAGAAAGCGATCTTTCATTTCCTGTTCAGGAAACATTTCTGCCGGTAGCGAAGAGGAGTTTGGTGAGGTATATACAGCAGGTGGGTTGATAAGTTGATAAGTTGAAAAAAATAGATTAAATGAAAAAAAGATTTTGTATCATAATTGTTGTTTTTTTCTTTATTTATTATTCAATACCGGTAAACGCGCAATTCGTTCAGGGGATTGGGATAACGGCTGGTGCGACTTATGCGCATCAGAAATGGCTTTATAGCGAGACGAATACAACACGTAATACCTCCTCGAAGTTTGGGTTTAACGGAAGCTTCTTTTTGGAGATGGTAGATAATTATTACTGGCGTTGGGTGAGTGAAATTCAATATAATCGGAAAGGTGCCATTGAAAAACCGTTACCTGATCTGAAGTTAAAAAATAAAATTAATTATCTTTCATGGAATAATTTTCTGAAATTCCGTCAGGAGCTTTCGAGTACGACAGTTTATTTGTTGGCTGGTCCAAGATTGGAATACAAACTGAGTACGAATGCTCAATACCTACCTGATATTATAAATGCTTCTCAATTAATTCATTTGAGTATTTCGGGTGGTGGAGGAATTGAATTTATCAATAATGCTCCATGGATTCCTTTTATTGAGTTTCAATATAACCCCGATTTAGAACCGGCATATCGTGAAAAAACTTTGAATGATATCACGGTTAAGAATAAGGCGTATGAATTGCGGGTCGGAATAAAATACCAATTAGGAGGCAATAAAGATTGTCCGCCGGTGTATATTACACCGGGCATGCCGCAGTAGAGGTTCGAGCC
>JAHEYM010000059.1:1426-8958 GCA_023251595.1 Bacteroidota bacterium | reverse complement strand
TCCTCTTTTAGAAAGCATCAGCCACTTTCTTAGACGAAAAACAATTCTTTGCAGGTATTCCAAGAAGTGTTTATCTTTGTTAAAATTTGCCAACATGACTTACACGATCAAAATTGAGGATAGAACTGTTAAAGCAAAAAGTATTATAAACATGCTTAAGGCTTTGAAGAATGATTATGATTTTATTGAGATCAAAAAAGAAAACAAAAAAGAGTCTGATTTTGATGTAAATAAGGAACTTGATAGGAGATATAAATCATTTCAGAAGAGTAAAAAAGGGAAGGATTGGGAAGACTTGAAGAAAGAATTAAAATAATTTTTCATGAAAAGATTGGTAATTCTTCCATTTGCCGAGATCGATCTCAAAGAAACTCTTGATTATTATAAGGAAAAAACAGAAGGAATAGATATTGTTTTTCTCAAAGAAATTAATTCTTCATTCCGACAAATATTGAAAAATCCCGAGATAGCTCCAAAGTATCGACGTGATATTCAAAAATTCGTTTTGAGTAAATTTCCATTTTGTATTTACTATATTGACACTGTACAAGTTATCTACATATTTGCCATTTTCCATAACAAAAGAAATCCGAAGGAATGGCAGAGAAGAAAAATGCAATAGCCGACTTCCCCTGAAACTATTAAAACCTGATATGAATAAGAAAAAAACGAAGCGGATTACCCGGAAACAATATAACAAAGAAGTTAATGAAGCCGTTGCGCGGATCGAGAAAGGTGATTTTGTTAAACATAAAGACGTGGTAGAGGAGTTATCTAAATGGTATTTATTTCATTAATATGACTGTTTTCAAAATTTAACGCAGAGAACGCTGAGGAGGCGCCGAGAGTCGCAGAGAAATCTTCTGCAGTTCCAATTATTCAAATCTCAGAGTATCCTGGTTCGTCTTTTTAACTACATTCCCATTATATCTATCAAAGAATTTCATAGTGAATGAAAAATCATACCAACCGGGAGTATTATTGGGATCCTTAATTGTGTAATATAAACACCTGATAGAATCATCAGGATAAATCTTTGCATATAAGGAATCATCATAATTAACAAATAGTTTCGTTGAAACGTCAGGAACAGTAGGAGCAAAGAATAAAAACAAAAGTGTATCATGACAGGAAATATATTTGATTGAAGTGTCAGTTGAGTGCATGTGTTCGATATCAGTCCAAAAGATTGGAATTTTTAAACACAATAATAAGCCATTTTTCTCTGCGTTACTCTGCGTCTTCTCAGCGTTCTCTGCGTTTAATTTTCCTTTTTATGAACACGCAAACAAGAATATTAATTGAGTTCGATGCAAGCAACCTCTATTTGCCCCTCAATAATTTCAAAAAGAAATATTCTGATCCAAAAGTAATTTCATCAGGCTACACGGATTTTATGTTCTTTGTCTGCAGCATACGACAAACATGCCTGAATATCTTCCTCGGTTAATTCCGTAAAATCTTCGATGATTTCTTTCGAGGTCATCCCTGAAGCCAACCAACTCAGAACATCATACACCGAAATTCTCATTCCCCTAATGCAGGGTTTTCCAAACCTGATTTGAGGGTCAATAGTGATTATCTCTTTGTAATTCTTCATATTCCTTCTGCTTTTCAGCAAAAATACAAAAGATATAATGTAAATACAAACCTTAACCGGAAATATAGAGTTGCGCTGGATCTTCATGGCTAAAGCCGGATTTTGCGAGCTCCTTTTGCCCTCCAGCTGAAGCTGGAGGCAAAAGCTGTTTTGTATTCATCATCTATGTTTTTCCTTCCCCATTTAGGGAAAGTGTTCGAAGGACGGATGGGGTCATGCCGGTTTCCGGAACTTTTCCTGCACAATTTCTTCAAAAGATTTTGTTCCTAATTTGGATTCGACCCAGGAGATAAAATCAAAATAGTTGAAAACCCTTGCCTCAAAAGGATCTCCCGTGAGAGTGATTAATTCATCTCGCAATTTTTCGAATAATTTCTTTTCTTCTTTTCTATCCGGATTTTGTGACATCTTACGGATGAATTCCAGAAAGATTGTTTCGAAACGATACAATCTTTTTTTCTTTTCGAGAAAACGGAAAGTAGATTTTAACGTGTAGGGTAATAAATCGTCTTTGCCGAGTTCCAGTTGAACAATCAGATTCAAAATTCGGGAGAAACAATATAATTCAGTGGTAACAGAAAGTGTTTTATCGTTGAGAATTTTATTCAACCATTTAAGAGAAGAACTATATTCACCCGAACCAAAACAAACTACCGCGAGATTGAAATTCAGAATACATTGCTGAAAAGTATTGATTCTGCTTTTTAGTGTTTTCATACCAGCTTCAAAGCCCGGCAACAACGACATACCATGTGTAAATTCACCTTTCTCGATGCACAAAGCGAGTTCAATATTATATGTATCGGCAAATACTTTTATTTCCAGAAATTCGCGGGTGGAGGGTGAAAGTTTTGGAGGAAGTGCTCTGATTTTTTTTAAATAAGGAATAATTTCATCATAACGGTGTAACAGATGACAGGCATTAATAATATTCATCAAAACTGTAATATAATTATGCGGTTCCTGCGCGAGAATATGCGGATGAGACTCGATTAATTTTGCCTGTTTCTTCAGATATATATAACTCTTTTCATAGTCGCCGGTGGCATAATAAAATGTTCCGTAGATATGAAAATAAAAGTATTTACTCCGATAAGTTTCTGCACAGGTCTCATCTTCCAGAAGCGGGTGATTCATATTGCTTTTGAATTTCTCAAGGTCTCCCCTGTCGCGTAAAACACCGTGCTGATTTAACCACAAAAACAGACGACTTTTAAGATGCCAATATTCACTCTCGTTGCTTATTTTTTGAATAATTTCTTTTTCATCATCCAAAATTTTTAACAGATCTTCATCTGTTTTCCCTTTTAACGAATTTAATGAAATCAGATTTTTCTCCCAGACCAGAATATCGAGCAGAATCAGATGTTTTTCGTATTGCATCGCAAGTTTGCGTGCTGCCGTGAGAATACGTGAACATTCATCATACAACCCTTTTCTGAAAAGAATTTCTATAAAATGAAGTTCTCTTTTCAGATGCGCATCAATTGAACTTTCTGAATGGAAGGCATCGAGACTTTTCAGAATCGTTTCCTGCAAACGACTTTTGGTGATGGCAAACTTTTTAATGAATGGTTTATTGTGAAATGTCTTTTTCAGAACATCTTCATCATAAACTTCCATCTTGCGGATGGCATCGAAAACAGTCGAATAAATATTTTGTGATCCGATAACATGACGCTTTGCAAATAATTTAAAATAGCGCTGTTCATGCGTACTCATCGACTTGATGAGACGGAACAAATTATCGTTCGACTTCTTAGGCATTATTCATCAATGTTTCGATCTCGTCGGCTTCGATCGGAATATTCTTCATCAGATTAACGGGACCATTCGCTGTGAGAAGAATATCATTTTCAAGACGAATTCCAAGATTTTCTTCAGGTATATATATACCAGGTTCGCAGGTAAATACATTTCCATTTCTCATGGGTTTGTAACGATTACCAATATCATGAACATCGAGTCCGAGGAAATGCGAAGTACCGTGCATGAAATATTTTTTATATAAAGGTTTCGCGGGATCTTGTTTTTTAACTTCATCTGCATTCAGAAGCCCAAGTCCGATGAGTTCGCGTTCCATTATTTTCCCGACTTCTTTATGATATTCTTCGATTGTATTTCCTGCAACCAGCATGGCAGTAGCTTCATTCAACACCCTGAAAACCGCATTATATACTTGCTTTTGGCGATTTGTGAATCGCCCGCTAACCGGCACACATCGCGTGAGATCGGCTGCATAATTGGCGTATTCTGCACCGAAGTCCAACAGCATCACTTCACCCGAATTACAAATACAATTATTTGCAATATAGTGAAGAACATTGGCATTTGCTCCTGAGGCAATAATCGGGGTGTATGAATGTCCGTTGGCACGATTACGAATAAATTCGTGTGTAATTTCCGCTTCAATTTCATACTCCATCACGCCCGGTTTAATAAATTTAAGAATTCTCCGGAAAGCTTTTTCGGTAATATCAATCGCAATTTGCATCTGTTTAATTTCTTCATCCTGTTTCACAGAACGGATATCGGAAATAATCGGAGCTGCACGTATATAGTCATGGAGCGGATAAAATTCCATGAGTTCATGAATAAAACGCAGATCGCGGTACATGACAGGAGATGAATTTCTATCATTTTCATTTGTATTTAAATATACATGTTCGGAATGATGCATCAGAATCGGTTTCACCGAATTAAATTCATCTATCCACATAACTGTTTCGACACCGGAAGCAGCTTTTGCTTCATCAATTGTATATTTATGACCTTCCCAAACGGCAATATGTTCGTTGGTGCGTTTCAAAAATAATATTTCACGATACATGGGAAGAGGTGAATCGGGGAACATGACCAAAATTGTTTGTTCCTGATCGATACCGCTTAGGAATAATACATCAGAATGTTGACGGAACGGGAATGCCTGATCGCCATTTTTCGGCATTTCATCATTCGAATTAAAGATGGCAATAGAATTAGGCTTCATTTGTGCTGAGAATCGTTTTCGGTTCCCGACAAAAAGCTGTGGATTGATGGCGTGGTATCTCATGGATATAGTTTTGAACCGCAAAGGTAAAAGATTTTGGAGACGGAAGAGTGAGATTTTGAACTCAAAATTTGCTACCTTGCAGCGCTTTCAGAAAAGAAGAAAACATGAACCTACTGGATTTTGAAAAACCGATCGGAGAACTGTATGAACAGCTCGAAAAGACCAAACTTATCGGCGAAAAAAGCAAGGTGGACGTGAGTCAAACTGTTGCTGAACTTGAACAAAAAATTACGGATACAAAGGCATCTATTTACGATAATCTTACGGCCTGGCAGAAAGTTCAGGTTTCGAGGCATCCGGACCGACCGTATACCATGGATTTTATCGAATCATTAACCGAAAAAACTTTTATTGAACTTCATGGTGATCGGACGTTTGGAGACGATAAAGCCATCGTGGGTGGATTTGGGAGTATGGATGGTCAGACGATCATGTTTATAGGTCAACAAAAAGGCAATAATACGAAGAGCAGGCAGTTCAGAAATTTCGGGATGGCGAATCCTGAAGGATACCGGAAGGCGCTGAGACTCATGAAGATGGCTGAAAAATTCAACAAGCCCATCGTGACCTTAATCGATACACCCGGAGCTTATCCCGGTCTGGAAGCTGAGGAGCGCGGGCAAGCAGAAGCAATCGCAAAGAATCTTCAGGAAATGTTTCTTTTGAAAGTGCCTGTAATCTGTATCATCATAGGTGAAGGAGCATCGGGAGGTGCGCTGGGAATCGGGATTGGGGACAAAGTATTAATGCTCGAATACACCTGGTATTCAGTCATTTCACCTTAATCCTGCTCATCTATTTTGTGGAGAAGTTGGGATTTCAAAGAGAAAGCGGCAGAAAGTCTGAAGCTTACAGCAGATGATATGTTGGCGAATAAACTGATTGATGGAATCATCCGTGAACCCGTTGGAGGGGCGCATAATGACCGCGAGAAGACCTTTCAGAATGTGAAAACTGAGATTAAAAAACATCTGACAAAACTCTTGGCTACAGATCCGCAAAAGAGGATTGACAAAAGAATTACAAAGTTTTGCAACATGGGATTTTTTAAAGAAGAATAAATATTTTCGGTAGTTTGTGAAAGACTACCTAATTTTATACGGACGAAAATTTCACTATGAGAGTCACGCATCATTTATTTAAAATATTTTTTACTGCTTTAATTCTCATTTTTTCGATTCCGTTGGATAGTTTTTCGCAATTGGATACCATCAGAATAACGACTTTTCAAGGTGGTGAAAAAGAATATAATGAAGGGATTATTCAATTTTCGAATAAGGATTACGCGGCTGCAATCAAAAGTTTTAGTGATGCAATTCAATTAAAACCTGATTTTGAACAAGCGTGGTACAACCGTGGAATTTCAAAAATGGAGACGAAGGATTTCAAAGGTGCTATCCTGGATTTCGGTAAAACGATAGAATTAAATCCGACTTCCGACAAGGCATATTATTATCGGGCGAAATCTAAATTTTCAGCAAACGATCAACCCGGTGCGGAGAATGATTATACAACCGCGATTCGAATCAACCCCACACATGCTCAGGCATATTATGGTCGTGGAATGATACATTTTCTGAATAAAGAATATAAAGAAGCAATCGGAGATTACGATAATGCCATTAAATATAAAGTTGATTTTTCATACGCGTATAATGATCGCGCAGGTGCAAAACGCGAATCGGGTGATTACGACGGGGCAATTGCTGACTACAATACTGCACTTATCATCGATACAGATTTGGGATTTATTTTTAATAATTTAGGATCAACCAAAAGAAAAAAAGGGGACTATAAAGGAGCGATTAATGCATATACAGAAGCGATCGATGCGAAGCAGGAATATTATATTGCATTTAACAACAGAGGCAGTACAAAATTTGATATGGGCGATTATGCTGCAGCGATTGAGGATTTTAACGAAGCGCTTAAAATCAAAGCCGACTATACCTATGCATTGAATAACCGGGCTGCTGCTAAGTTTAAATTAAAAGATTATAAAGGAGCGGTTGAAGATTGTGACGCAGCAATAAAAATAAATGATCAGTATGGCTATGCTTACCTCAACCGTGGAATTGCGAAAGAAATGATGCGTGATAAGGAGGGTGCGTGCAACGATTGGCATGCCGCTGCGTCATTTGGTATCAGCGCGGCATCGGATTATTTGAAGGAATGTAAATAGACGATGATGAAATCGAAAACAATTTTTCTATTTACATGTTTTGTTTTATTTAGCATTTGCTACTCCTTTTCTCAAGGCAATGTCGAATTTACAAAAGAAAATTTCAAAGATAATAAAAATGGTTTAAAAGAAGCTCTTGCATGTATTCAGGATGGTGACGGCTATTATTCTGCTGGACCCACTTCCTACAAAGAAGCGTTGGAATGGTATATGAAAGCGCAGACTTTTAATCCCAATAATGCGCTACTTAATTTAAAAATCGGTAAATGTTTAATACAATCCATTTCAAAAAAAGATTGTATCCCATATTTTGAAAAAGCTTTTAAGTTAAATCCAAAAGTAGACCCTGAAATTCATTATTATCTGGGAAGAGGATATCATCTGAATGCTGAATGGGAAAAAGCAATTGATGAATATACACTGCATCGTAAAACGTTGATTTTGCCCAGGGAAGACAGAGATAGGATTGCGGATGTTGCAAAAAAAATAGAAGAGTGTAAGAACGGAATTGAGCTAATGAAAACGCCAGTCCCGATTTTTGTTGATAATGTCGGAAGTTCGATCAATACCCAATATCCCGATTACGCACCGGTAATTACGGCAGACGAATCGGAAATGATTTTTACTTCAAGAAGGGAAGGTTCTACCGGAGGTCCTCAAGGTGATTTAAAAACCGATTATTTTGAAGATATATATAT
>JAHEYM010000059.1:0-1416 GCA_023251595.1 Bacteroidota bacterium | reverse complement strand
CGCGCAGAATCTGGGTTATCCGATTAACACAGACAAACATGATGCTACGGTTGCTCTATCACCCGATGGGCAGCGTCTATTAATTTACAGGGATGTGGATAAAGATCGCGGCGACATATATGAATGTAAATTAAAAGGAGATCAATGGTCAAATCCGGAGCGGTTAAATAAGAATATTAATACAAATTTTCACGAATCTTCTGCAACTTATTCATTCGACGCCAAAACTTTATTTTTTGTAAGTGACAGACCTGACCTGAGTATTGGGGGAAGGGATATTTTCTATACGCAGCTTGATGAGAAAGGAAATTGGGGTAAGCCTGTGAATATTGGTGAACCGATAAATACAAAATACGATGAGGAAGGGGTATTCATGCTACCGGACGGAAAGACATTATACTTTTCATCGCAGGGACATAATTCCTGTGGTGGTTTTGATATTTTCAAATCTGTTTTGAAAGACGGCAAATGGTCGGAGCCTGAAAATCTGGGATGGCCGGTTAATTCACCCGATGATGATGTATTTTTTATTCTATCAGCAAGTGGTAAACATGCGTATTATGCTTCGGTACGAGATGGTGGTTTAGGAAACCGAGATATATATATGATCACGTTTCTTGGTGCCTCAAAACCCGTAGTTTTGAATACAGAAGACAAATTAATTGCAATGATGGCTGAACCGGTTTCGGATACGAAGATTGAGCCAATTCTTACGAATACAACCAATATTACTATATTAAAAGGGACCATTACTGACGAAACGAATGGCAAACCGTTATACGCGTGCATCGACTTGATCGATAATGAAAAAAACCTAATTATTGCGACATTTAATTCCAACAGTAGGACCGGTAAATATTTGGTCTCACTACCATCCGGAAAAAATTATGGAATTTCAGTGAGTTCAGAAGGATATCTTTTCGACTCGGAAAATTTTGATATCCCATTATCGAAAGGATATCAGGAAATTATTAAAGATATACAGTTGAAGGATATCGCTGTTGGAAAGAGAGTGGTTTTGAAAAACGTATTTTTTGATTTTGATAAATCAACACTCAGGCCTTCTTCGACAAATGAACTCGATCGTTTAGTGAAATTACTTAAAACCATTCCGACTTTAAGGATAGAACTTTCCGGTCACACCGATAATATCGGAAGTGTTGCATATAATACACAGTTATCAGAAGCGAGAGCGAAAGCAGTAGTTGCATATCTTGTAGCTAAAGGTATCGACCGCGGAAGACTTGAATTCAAAGGTTACTGGTTTAGCGAACCACTCGCACCCAATGACACAGAAGTGGGAAGACAATTGAATAGGAGGACGGAGTTTAAAGTGTTGAGTAAATAGAAATGTTAATCGGAATAAGCGTTTTAACTATTTCAATTATTTTTTGCGCTCTTGCTTTTAAATTCTAT
>JAHEYM010000405.1 GCA_023251595.1 Bacteroidota bacterium | reverse complement strand
CTCATACCTCATACCTCATACCTCATACCTCATACCTCATACCTCATACCTCATACCTCATACCTCATACCTCATAACTCATAACCCATAACTCATAGTTCATAGCTGAATACAATGAAATACCTGATATCTTTAACCCTTTTCTTTGCAGTACTAGCCACAAAAGCGCAGCCCTTTCTCGTCGATCGGGTTGTGGCAACTATCGGCGGAACTGTTGTTCTTCAATCGGATATTGAATCTCAATATCTTCAGTATTTACAACAAGGCGGGAAAGCAGATCCGGGAATTAAATGCGAAATTCTCGATCAATTGATGATTAACAAATTGTTGTTAAATCAGGCAAAAATCGATAGTGTTGAAGTTACTGATGGACAGGTAGATGGCGAGTTGGAAAAAAGGCTACGTTATTATATTCAACAGGTAGGCAGCGCCTCAAAACTTGAAGAGATGATGCACAAATCGCTCGTAGAAATTAAATCTGATTTAAAAACTACCATCCGCGAACAACTGGTTACACAGACGATGCAGGGTAAAATCACAAAAGAAATAACCGCGACGCCTTCGGATGTAAAAGCATATTTCAACAGAATTCCGAAAGATAGTCTGCCGTTGATCCCAGCCGAATGGGAGATATCGCATATTATGAAATTTGTTCCGATTACTGAACAAGAAAAGCAAGCTGTGAAAAATCAATTACTGGAAATTCGTAAAAAGTGCCTTGCAACAGACAGCACAAGACGTAGTTTTGCCGGGATGGCAACTATTTACTCAGATGATAAAGAGACCGCTAAAAAAGGCGGTGAGTTGGGCATGGTTGGCAGGGGCGAACTGGTGAAAGCGTTTGAAGCGGTCGCATTCAAACTAAAACCTGATGAAATTTCGGATATCGTAGAAACAGAATACGGTTATCATCTTCTTCAACTTATTGAGCGTCGTGGCGATCAGGTGAATGTCCGGCATATTCTGATTAAGCCAAAAATTAATCCCGATTACCTGCAAAAAGTTGCAGATAAACTGGACAGTGTTGCAAAATTGATGAAAAAAGACAGTCTCAAATTTGAGGATGCTGCTGCAAAATATTCTGAAGATGAGGATACTAAATTCAACGGAGGAGTGCTCATCAATCCTGTAACAGGTGGCAGTAAATTCGAAGAAAGTCAGGTCGATAAGATCCTCTTTTTTCAATTAAACAAACTGGCTGTGGGTGAAGTGTCTAAACCCTTACCAATGTCGACTAACGCCGGTAAAGATGCGGTCCGGCTTGCAGTCGTGAAAAGCAGAACTTCGCCACACCGCGCAAATCTCAAAGACGATTATCAGAAAATTCAGAATGCAGCGCAGAATGAAAAACAAAATACTGCGATGACAGATTGGATTACCAAGAAACGGAAAACCACGTTCATTCATATTTGCGATGATTACCAAAAATGTGAAATCCTGAAAGAATGGATTGTGAAAAACTGATATTCCATGCGGAACATTTATATTTACCTTTTAATTAATAACCCGAAACAGGTTTTATGGAAGTAAAAAATCAATCAGACGTAGCAGCAGTCGATACGCTGGTGAAGTCTTACCACGAGTTGACGAAAGAGATTGCAAAAGTTATTGTTGGACAGGATCTCATCGTAAAAGATGTATTAATCTCCATTTTCGGTCAAGGTCATTGTCTTCTGGTCGGTGTGCCGGGATTGGCGAAAACACTGCTCGTAAATACTATTTCACGAACACTTGGACTCAGTTACAACCGGATTCAGTTTACACCCGATCTGATGCCGTCGGATATCATCGGTACTGAAATCCTGGACGAACATCGTCAGTTTCGTTTTATTAAAGGTCCCATTTTCTCGAATGTGATTCTTGCCGATGAAATTAACCGTACACCGCCCAAAACGCAGTCAGCACTTCTCGAGGCAATGCAGGAACGCACGGTGACAGCGGCAGGTACCCGCTACGAACTTGATAAACCTTTCTTTGTTCTTGCAACACAAAATCCGATTGAACAGGAAGGAACGTATCCGCTTCCTGAAGCGCAATTAGACCGGTTTATGTTTAATGTCTGGCTCGATTATCCCACGTTGGAAGAAGAAATTTCTGTGGTAAAAAATACTACGTCCAATTACAAACCCGAATTGAGAGTAGTTCTTACACAACAGGAAATAATTCAGTATCAGGAACTCATCCGCAGAATTCCGATTCCTGATAATGTACTGAGATATGCGGTGAATTTATCGCACAAAACCCGTCCCGGAAAACCACTCGCGACTTCGATGGTTAATAATTATATATCGTGGGGTGCAGGACCCAGGGCTTCGCAATATCTTGTAATCGGAGCGAAGTGCAACGCGGTATTTAATGGCAAATATTCTCCCGATATTGAAGATGTACAGGCAGTGGCAGCTGGTATTCTGCGTCATCGTTTGGTACTGAATTATAAGGCAGAAGCAGAAAGAATTTCAGTAGAAAATATTATCTCGGATTTATTGTCTTCAAAATAATATTTCGACAGATTTTTTTTCAAACTAAAATATCTGCGAAAATCTGCGTAATCTGCGCGCAAAAAAATAACACGCGCAGATAAAAGCAGATTACAGTAGATTCAAGCAAAATATCTGCGAAAATCTGCGTAATCTGCGCGCAAAAACATCTGCGAAATCTGTGCGCAATAAATTCAATGCCAAAGAGAATTCAGAATCCGATTTCATTTGCATCATTACTGCTTGCAGGAATCATCATATTTTATTCAGTTCTCAATATTTCAAACTGGCGTAAACTTGGTCTCATCGATCAGGATCTTGTTAATTATTACGAATATTTACCCGCAGCCTTTATATATAAAGATCTCACCTTTAAATTCGCAGACCACCTTCCACCCCATTCAAATGCGAAGATTTGGTATCTGACTGCCCCAAACGGGGGAAGAGTCGATAAAATGAGTATGGGACAGGCGATGATGTATGCTCCTTTTTTCGGTATCGCACATCTCATAGCGAGAATAGAAGATTACGATGCAGACGGATTTTCCCGCCCGTACCGAATGATGATTTGTATCAGCGGCGTATTTTATGGATTTATAGGATTATTCTTTATGAGAAAAATACTATTGAGATATTTTGAAGATAAAATCACCGCCATGACGCTGTTATTGCTGACGCTCGGTACGAATTTATTTTATTATTCTACGACCGAAAGTTTTTATCCGCATGTCCACAGTTTTGCCTTATTCGCAATCTTTCTCTGGTCGACCATTAAATGGCATGAAAGACCCAACTTAAAATATTCGCTGCTCATCGGATTCATTATCGGATTAATCTCTTTGATTCGTCCGAGCAACGCGATACTATTTATCGTATTTATTCTCTATGGCGTCATTTCGTTCAATAGTTTTTTTCTTAGGGTGAAGTATTTGTTATCAAAATGGAAGTGGATGACTCTGATGTCTATTTGCGCCATATTTGTTTGGGTTCCGCAACTCATTTATTGGAAAATAAATACGGGAGACTGGCTATATTATTCTTATCAGAATGAGTCGTTTTTTTTCACACATCCTCACTTGCTCGATGGACTTTTCGGCTTCCGAAAAGGTTGGTTTTTATATACACCGATGGCATTTCTTGGTATTGTT
>JAHEYM010000529.1:2601-3625 GCA_023251595.1 Bacteroidota bacterium | reverse complement strand
AAATTCAAAATCGGAAATTTGTTCTCATTCCGCTAAATGAAATTTGTCCGGAATTAATTCATCCGGTTTTAAAAAAAACAATATCCACTTTACTTGCCGAATGTAATGACAATTGTGCCGTTTCGAATTCAATAAATTGGAAATAAAATGAGCATGCTTTACCGTCATATCGCCATTGAAGGAAATATAGGCGCGGGAAAAACCACGCTTGGAAAACTTTTGTCCGATCGATTGGGTGCGCGCTTTCTTCCCGAACATTTTGAGGACAATTCATTTCTTCTTCCTTTTTATGAAGATCCGAAACGTTATGGATTGACCGTTGAACTTTCATTTTTGGAAGAACGATTCCGGCAAGTACAAGAGGCTTCGAAAAAAGAGGGAATGCTGGTTTCCGATTATCTCTGGGAAAAATCCTTGGTATTCGCAAGGGTTAACCTCTCCGGTGAAGAGTTGCGATTATTCGAGCGAATCTATAATGTAATGGCCGAACAATTGCCCGTTCCCGATTTGGTCATCTATCTGCACCGCCATTCCGATCGTTTATTGGGCCAAATCACTCGCCGAGGCCGCGATTTTGAACGGAAAATCCCGGTTGAATACCTTGCCAAAGTATCGGCAGGCTATCGCGATTTTTTCGCCTCTGAAAAGCGCATGCCTGTGCTGTGGCTCAATAATGACTACGGTCCTGAAGCCCTTGCACAGGAGGTTTTTAATTTATTGGGGAAACAATTTGAAAAGGGGCTTCACCATATTCCCTGAAGAATGATTTTTCTCTACTCCTTAATTGTTTTTTTTGAGAGTACTTCATTATTTTTTGTCAATACCCTCACAAAATAAATTCCACTTGGGTAATTATTCATTTGTACAATGGTCTGCGTATCCCGAATTTTTTCTGAAAAGATCATTTGCCCAATGGAATTGTAAATAAAAATTTCTTCAGCCTGTTTAACTTCACTCGTATTAATGTTTAAGATTCCATTTGTTGGATTTGGTAAAATTTCAATTTCATTTTGATTTGATTGTT
>JAHEYM010000529.1:1540-2564 GCA_023251595.1 Bacteroidota bacterium | reverse complement strand
CCAAACAAATAATGGTTGCGGTTGGATACGCAATACTGTCGAACAGAGTTCCTATTCCAATTATTAAAGTATCGGATGTTTCTGTAAAAGACAAAGTGCTGTCGCGAATGGTTGGACTTGTAACAAATGGCATTGTTGGCCAATCGTTGCAACCTGATGATCCTGTATTATCTGTTTTAATGAGCCAGCCGTCATTGTACCCATTTGCTGCTGGTTTAGCACCGGAAAATAAATAACCGCCATCGCCAGTTTCCCATACGGTACTTGCACCATCCATCGGCCCAAGTCCATATCTTCTTGCCCATTGAACATTTCCATTTATATCCGTCTTTATCAAAAAAGTTCGAGTGTTAAATGCGTTTGCCGAATCCCCACTTGTAAAACCTTGCGTTGTTCCGGTAAGAATATAACCGATGGAACCAAATGTTGGCACAACCATAGCGCCTTCATCACCGAAGACACCACCGTATGTTTTTGCCCATTGCACGTTTCCCATTGCATCTAACTTGACTACCAAAACATCGCCTGAACCCATTCCATAACTTTCTGTTATACCAATAATGATACATCCCCCATCAAAGGTAGGTTCGAGTGAACTGAACCATTCTGTCGTATCGCCTCCATACATTTTGGCCCATAAAACAGTTCCGAGCGAATCGGTTCTTATTATCTTGAAATCACTATTCCCGTTGAAGCCCATCATTAACCCACCCAATAAATATCCTCCATCAAATGTTTTTTTCAATGATGATGTACCTTGTGCATTGGGAATATCAATTTTTTTTCTCCAGGTCAAATTTAGATTTGAATCGAGTTTTGTAAGATACAAAGTGTCTAAACTTCCTGGCGATGTGAATACATATCCCCCGCTTGATGCAATTACAAGGTTCATTGCAAAAATGTTTGTTTTCACCCAAATAACATTTCCAAACAAATCAATCTTTAATAAAAATCCAGATATTGGGTTGGAGTATGATTCACTAATCAAATAAGAATTATTCACTATTTCGAGCGACAAGAGGAA
>JAHEYM010000529.1:0-1530 GCA_023251595.1 Bacteroidota bacterium | reverse complement strand
CAAAGTGCTGTACGTTTTTGCCCAAGCAACAGCGCCGGTTGAATCTGTTTTTATTATTAGAATTTCGGAGGCAGAATCAGTATAATTTTTTCCGCCGTAAAGAATATAACCTCCATCAGGCGTTTGTTTTGCACTCAGAGCATCGTGAAGGGAAAACCCATACGTCCTTTGAAAGCGAATTGGCTGCGCTTGGGCTAATGTGCAAATGATTAAAGAAATAAAAATTGTTTTTACACTTTTCATTTCTTGGTTATTTTTCTATGAAAGATAAGCGAATAAATAACAGGAAAGAAGAACCCTTCCCGTTATTTACATTTAAGGAATCCCTTAACATCAATTCTGTTTTTTCGCATTATGCAATAATTACTTTCTTGGGTTTAACGGCAAATTCAGAATGAATATTTTTTGCAAATCCATTCATTCCTGTTGCCAGATTTTCATCCATGTCGGTCGAGCTAATTGAAACTGTAGATTTAATCATGAAGTCAGGTAATACATTTAAACAAATGTGATCAACCTTTAGATCAAATCGAGGGTTCATTATTTTACATGGTTGACAACTATTTATTGTAACAGTTACATAATCATATCGTACAGCACTACAAACACCATCGCAGCTACAAACACTCTGAAAAGTAACTGTAAGTGTATAAATTGTTGTTACTGTTGGGGTGGCAACCGGATGTTCGCATGTACTGCAACTTAATGAGCTTGTAGGCGCCCAAGCGTAAGTAACATTATTAGGGTTTCCATTACAAGTATATGGACTTGCTGAGTGAGGACTAGCACCTAATGTTATTGTATGAGGGCAAAGAAGACACAAACCCTGATCCGCTCCTGCAAGTGCTGTGCAGGGTGTAACACATTGTGCAATCACATTTTGACAAAATAGCGCAGTAACTATTACCACGCTAAACATTTTGATAAATTTTTTCATGATTTTGTTTTTAGTGTCCAATAAATTTCCAACATGGAATTGGTGGTTTCTCCGTCAATTTCCTTATACAAAGACATTCGTTTTGTCCTATTTTTTTTTCATGATATTGGAAATCAATGAAATAAGCCGCAAAACTAGGACATTCGTTTCTTGGAGGAAAACGATATACAATTCATGTTTTATTGTATGATTGACAAGTAATTGTGATGATTATTAGATTTCAATTTTATCTTGCCCAATTCACCTAAAAAATGCATTCCTGTTTATTGGTTCAGGAAGTGTTTGATATGTAAAAAACCAGCATTTGAAAATAATAAACAGCCAAGTAAACTTTGAGTTTTTCAATCCTGCATTAGTCATGATTTAGGTCAACGAAAAAATGAAATTTGGAGAATTTGGTGAAATAGCTGATAAACACGATTTTCCTTCTTTTTTCGGGAAATTGTTTACTTTTGCCACCGTACCATTAAAAAAGGAAAAATCCTGACCAGATCATGAAAAAATCTAAACTACACTTCCTCGGACTCGCTGTAATAGCAGCAATGGGCTTTGGCTCTTGCACTGGCCTTGGTAAAATGGCTAAAAAAGAGCCA
>JAHEYM010000404.1 GCA_023251595.1 Bacteroidota bacterium | reverse complement strand
ATGAGGCATTCATCACCCTGTTCGAATTCTCCAATAATCGCGTCTTTGGAGCCGTATGCTTTTTCTTCTTTCCGTGGTATCAGCATCGGTTTTCGTTTATAAAGCGAGAGTGCCGATGCAATCGGAATTCCGGCATAGGGTACACCGACAATTCGTTTATAGGTTTGTTTTTCGGGGATTACATCAGATAATAATTTAGACAGGGATTCAAGGAGGTCAGGATAAGAGACAATTTGCCGGAGGTTAATATAAAAAGGAGAAGATGTACCGCTTTTTAGAGTAAACTCTCCGAATTTGATTGCCCCGGTCTCGAACAATCGTATTATAAAATTTTGTTTAGTCATACATCACTTCCTGTCCTTGTGGATGTTTTTCTTCACCATTAACCATTGTCATTATTACTTTGCCCCTGAGTGACATTCCCTCATAGGGCGAATATTTAGCTTTTGTATTGAAATTTTCTGATACAACGCTCCACTGTGCTTCGGGATCAATAACGGTTATATCGGCAAAATAACCGGGTTTTAGCTCGCCGCGTTTTTGGGTCCGCATAATTATTGATGGAGTCCTGCTTGTCAGTTCAATAATACGTTCAATGGAAATATCGTTATTCGTCAGATGCCGGTTTATCAGAAGCGGCAGCGAAGTCTCAAGTCCCGGAAACCCGGATGGAGCCTTCCGGTATTCCAATTGTTTTTCCTTCAGCCCGTGGGGTGCGTGATCCGAACCAATCGTATCAACAACACCATCTATAACAGCACCGAACAACGCATCAGCATCTTCCCTGCTGCGAAGTGGTGGGTTCACTTTCCCAAAATTCCCGGCCGTTTCCAACACCTCCTCATCCAGAAAAAGATGATGTGGGGTAACCTCGCAATACAACGGGAAATCACCATGCTGTTTATATTCACGGATAAGTTCCATTTCCTCTCGCGTGGATACATGAAGCACCATAAGTGAATTTCCAACTTCTGCGGCAATCTTCAATGCAAGTTTAACTGCTTTATAAGCACATTTGCGGTCACGGATGATTGAATGGAATTTTACGGAATTATATGATGGGGCGGTAAATTGTTTTTCCCGCGATTCGATGCATGAGTGCAGCTCGCAATGCGTCAACACCGGCTTATCGAATTCCTTGGCCAATTGAAATATCTTTTTCAGATAGTGCTCATCGCTGATCACTTCATTGGAACTTGAAGCAGCCATGAAAATTTTTATTCCTGCTATCCGGCCCTCTTCAAGTATCAGTCTGAGATCCGCAAGATTATGAGGAGTTGCACCTGCGTATATCCCGTAGTTGACTGATGATTTAACAGCGACTTGCCGTTTCATTTCAAGATGCTCAAGAGTATCTGTCGGCGGCACGGTATTAGGCATATCAAAAACAGTTGTAACACCGCCGGACAAAGCGGCCTTGCTTGCGGTGGTCCAGTCTTCTTTATATGACTGTCCCAAATCGCGGATATGCGTATGCAGATCTATCATTCCGGGAAGAACAATTTTTCCTTTTAAATCATATTCGCTATCAGCAGGGAAAAGTATAGAGCCAGTACTTTCTATGTACTCATTGTTGATGAGCAGGTTGAGGGGGGAACCATTGAAATTGCAGTTCTTTAAAAGCTTTTTCATAAACCTTTTTAGTGGTAATGGGAAACCTAAGCTTTTTTTATTTAAAATAAAAGTCAATTTTAAATATTTTATTAAATATTTTGGGCTAATTTAAATATTTAATAAGGTATTCTTGCATATTACCTAATTTATTTCTTATTATAGCAAATCAACTTTCAACCTTTTCTGAGCAATGAAGAAGAATAATCGGAAGATACCAGACATAAATAGAGCAGGAAGAAATGGCAAGAATACGAGCCTGTAATTCTGTCCCCATTCTTCCCTCTGCAAACTTCGTTTCCATTGCATTTTTGTCTTTATTCCAAAATTTCCTCCTGACCCAGTTTCACTCATCAAAATATTTCACTTTCCCGGCATTTTCGGATTTCTCAAACTTTTATCGTGTTTCTTCTATCCGTGAAAATCAGTTTCGATCCGCGTTCCCGAAGGGACAGCGTTCCATCCTCTCATATTTTGACTTTATTCTCCACCATTTGCATAAGCAGCGATTTCAAAATATAACTTCAGGAGATCGACAACAATATATCCTGACAAAGTTAACTTCAATTCCAAATTATTTTTCTTTTTTATATTTCATTTTTATTTCCCCAACCAAAAAAAATCACCACCTACTATTTATTAATAAACCAACAGGTAAATATGAAGCACGTAATCTCCATGCGGGATCTCGGCAGTGCGGATATTCTCGCGCTGCTTGATATTGCTGAAAAGATCGAATCGAAAGAGATTCAGCCTGACATCTCAGACAAAGTTGCGGCTTTGCTGTTCTATGAACCATCCACTCGCACCATTTTTTCTTTCGACACCGCGGTGAAACGGATGCAGGGAAAAACGATCATCATGGCAGGCTCCGAATCTTCTTCTGTAAAAAAAGGCGAATCATTTTCCGATACGGTAAATGTTGTCCGCCAATATGCCGACATAATGATAATCCGTTCAATAGTTGAAGGCGCCGCACGATATGCCTCCGAACTGCTCGATATCCCGGTGGTAAATGCCGGGGACGGAAGCAATCAGCACCCGACACAAACATTACTTGATATGTACTCTATCAAAAAAACACAGGGCACTCTTGAAGGCCTTAACATCGCGCTGGTTGGCGATCTGCGATTTGGCCGCACAATCCATTCACTTGTGTATGGACTGGCACATTTTGGAGTGACTTTCTATCTCGTATCACCACGCCACCTCAAACTCCCTGACTACATACGAAACGACGAGACCCTCTCCAATGTGGTATTCATGGAATCAAATGATTTGAATGAGATAATTCCATCGCTTGATGTCATGTATGTTACCCGTGTACAGAAAGAACGTTTCGCCGACCCGGTTGAATATGAACAGGTGAAAAACAGCTACCAGATAACCAACTCACTGTTCCAGCACAACACACCCAAAGATACGTTCAGGATTCTTCATCCCCTGCCCAGGGTAAATGAGATAAGTATCGATGTTGACACGACAAAATACGCTTACTATTTCCAGCAGGCAAAAAACGGATTATTCATCCGGCAGGCAATCATTGCAAAACTATTGGGAGCCATCTGACATGAAAGAATTAAAAGTTGACGCAATTAAAGACGGAACGGTAATTGATCATATCCCTTCCGGAAAAGTATTGAAATTAATAGAAATATTGAATATCACCGAGAATGATCAGCTCATGATAGGCACACATCTGAGCAGCGGCAAATACGGTCACAAGGATATTATTAAGATTGAGAACCGGGAATTTTCCGAACACGAAATCAATCTGATTTCGTTGATAGCACCTACTGCAACATTTGTGACTATCAGGAATTTCGAGACCATTTCGAAAAATAAAGTGCATATCCCCGAGTTCATTGAACGCCTCATGAAGTGTCCAAATCCGACCTGCATCACCAATAACGAGACCATGGTAACTCGCTTTCAGGTGCAGGCACAATCACCCATTAAAGTACGCTGCAACTATTGCGAACGGGTTTACACCATCGATGACATCAACAAATTCATTAA
>JAHEYM010000058.1 GCA_023251595.1 Bacteroidota bacterium | reverse complement strand
ACGGGAATGATAAGCCTAAACCGAATATTTTCTTTCAGAATTTTTATAAACAGGATTTTCGGGCAATGAAACAACTCTCTTCAAAAGACCATACAGGTCAGGTAAAATCAGAGTTGCGGGAACAATATGAAACTGAGTTTAAGGAGGGAAAAATTGCAGCACTTTATTGTTCGCCCACTATGGAGCTTGGGGTAGATATATCTGACTTGAGTATTGTGCAAATGCGAAATGTTCCACCAACACCTGCAAATTACATCCAAAGAAGTGGTCGTGCTGGTCGTAGTGGACAGTCAGCATTAGTGATAACTTTTTGTGGAAGCTATTCAAATCATGATAAACATTACTTTGCACATCGTACTCAAATGGTTTCCGGTGTTGTAACTCCACCAAAGCTTAATTTAACGTTAGAGGAAATGCTCCGTTCACATTTACATGCCTTGTTCTTGGCTGAGTGTGATATTGATGGTTTGAATGAGTCGATTCAAAATCTTTTAGTGGAAGACCCGACTCAACCAAACATGCCAATGAAAGAGGAAGTGAAAATTAGGTTGCAACTGGATGCGGCCATTAAAAATAATATAATAAATACTTTTTCGGAAGCAATTAACGATATTCGACCGAAACTTGAATCTGATACCGGATGGTTCACGGGCGATTGGATTGAGAGAAACTTACATAATGCACCGGAGGAGTTTAATAATTCTCTGAATCGATGGAGGCAGATGTATCAGAAGGCTTTGGAGCAGTCCTCAAGGGCAATGCAAAAATTTAATGACCCCACAATCCCACTTCGCGATAAGAAAGATCCCGAAAATGAAATGAAGTGGGCGAATCGGCAAATTGCTCTCTTACGGTGTGATAAATCAGGCTCTTCGAAAATTAATCAACTTTCAGAATTTTACCCCTACCGTTATCTGGCAGCGGAGGGATTTCTTCCGGGTTATAATTTCACTCGACTTCCAATCCGGGCTTACATTCCGACAGAAGGGAGTGGCGAATATGTGAGCCGACCTCGATTTATTGCGCTTCGTGAGTTCGGGCCTCACACAATCATTTATCATTCAGGAAAAAAATTCGAGATCAATCAAATGCAATGGGCTGAATCTATTGAACCGCTTATCCCTGCTAAAGTCGCGAAGTCAACAGGATATATATTATATGGCGATGATTATAACAATACTGTTTGTCCGATCAGTAAAGATGATCTTTCGGTTAATGCCGCGAGAATTGACATGACAAATTTGTTAAAGTTGCAGGAAGTTCGGTCGCGCCCGCGTTCGCGGATTACATGCGAAGAAGAGGAAAGAATGCAGTTGGGCTTTGATATTAAAACATATTTTAATCTTAAAGGGAAAACAGATCGGATACATGAAGTACAGGTCAATGTTGATGGTCAGCCATTTCTCCATGTCAAACATTTGCCAGCCGCACAATTAGTGCAAGTGAATAGCGCATGGAAAAATTCAAAACAAAAAGAAAATCAAGAACCCGGATTTTTAATTGGAAAGAAAACGGGCTTTTGGAAAAATCCAAAAGATTTAAAAAACAGGAATGTCGATGCTGAAGAAATAGTGAATGTCCAGATATATACAACTGATACTGCTGACGCATTGTATATACTCCCGACAAAAAATTTAAATCTCAATCCTTTTGATGAGGGAATTATAACGCTTATGTATGCCCTGAAGCGTGGGATAGAAAGAGTTTTTCAAATTGAACCATCAGAGCTTGGAGTGAACTTAATGGGGAAAGAGGAAGAACCCAATATGATGATTTATGAGGCAGCCGAAGGAAGTCTTGGTGTTCTTTCACGAATTGTTAACGAGCATGGCATGTTTAAAAAAGTGGTCGAGGAAGCATGGAAGGTTTGTCATTTCGATCTTCCGGACGAAGGAAAAGAATTCGGTGCAGCCTCTTATGCCGATTTGTTAAGTTATTATAATCAACGACACCATAGTATTATTGACCGTTTCCTGATAAAGGACTGTTTGCAAATGTTAATATCAGAAAAATATGAGCTAAAGAAAAATGATCATTTCGGAACTTACGATGAACATTTTGAAATGTTAAAATCTATGATTGACAAATCGAGTTCGACCGAAGAAAAATTTATAAAGTATTTGCATAAGAATAATTTGAGACTTCCTGATAGAGCTCAGATCTCGTTTAAAGATTGCAGAACTATTCCTGATTTTATTTATGAAAATGGAGTACAGGTTTGTGTTTTCTGCGATGGTTCACATCATGATGATGAAACTGCCAAACGGTTTGATACAGGGAAAAGGGAATGTCTGAAAAACAAAGGATACGAAGTGCTGGTATGGCATTATGCTGAACCTCTCGATGAATTTGTAAAAAAATCACCTCACATATTTACAAAAGTACGATGAGCCAACAATTTGATATTGGTGCTTTAGTAACATTGTATGACCGGGAATGGGTTATTATGCCTTCTATTGATCCGGAAATAATTAATCTGAAACCGCTCGGAGGAACAGAGGAAGAAGCTATCTCATTATTTAAAAAATTGCAATTTCCAGAAGATAATCTTGAACCATACGACTTCGCTCCCCCCTCTGCTGATGACATTGGAGATTTTGCAACCGCCCGTTTACTTTATAACGCATCGCGTTTGCTTTTCAGGAATGGTGCTGGCCCCTTTCGGTGCTTCGGAAAACTTTCTTTCAGACCTCGGAGCTATCAATTAGTACCATTAATTCTATCATTGCGACAAAAGATAATCCGTTTGCTTATCGCAGATGATGTTGGAATCGGAAAAACAATTGAAGCCGGAATAATCATTAGGGAATTAATTGATCGTGGTGAATTGAATCGTTTTGCTGTGATTTGTCTTCCACATTTGTGCGAACAATGGCAGCAAGAGTTAAAAGATAAATTTAGTATTGATGCAGTAATTATTCGTTCCGGGACTATTAGTGGTCTTGAAAGAACAATACTGCCTTCCCAAACAATTTTTACTCATTTCCCTTTTCAGATCATTTCGATAGATTATGTAAAATCAGAAACTCACAGCCAACAGTTCATTCGTGAATGTCCTGAATTTATTATCGTTGATGAAGCGCATTCGTGCAGTAACACAGGTGGGCAGAAATCATCCAATCAACAGCAACGATATAAACTTTTAAAAACTTTATCGGCAAATCAAAAACGACATTTGCTTTTACTCACGGCAACACCTCATAGCGGGATTCAAGAGCAGTTTCAATCTTTACTCGGATTACTTAACTCAAAGTTTGAAGATGCTGGATTCGATATTTCAAAGAAGGAAGATGTAAGAGCATTATCGGAATATTATATACAGAGAAAACGAAAAGATATTGAAAAATTTGTTGAAGATACTCCTTTCCCGAAAAGGGATTCAAAAGAAATTCCATACGAAATAAGTAATGATTATGCGTCGGTGTTCGATAAGTTGGTTTCCTTCGCTCGCGAAAGTGTGAAGGATTCTTCCGATAAAAGCTTCAGACAGCGTGTAAAGTTTTGGGCAGCACTTGCCTTACTAAGAGGAGTGATGAGTAGCCCTGCTGCTGGAATTGATATGCTTCGAAACAGGGCGTATAATAAAAATTCGGAATTAGCAGAATTACTTTTTGAAAATGAAAAAGCACAGATTAGTGATTCCACTGAATCACAGACGGATAATACATCGGGTGATATATTGGAGCAGGGTGAATTTTCGGAAAATGAAGTGCGAAAATTAAAATCTTTCGCTACTGAATTAGAAAAAATTAGTCATAATTCATCGGATAGAAAAGCACATACCGCACTGACACTTGCTAAACAATTATTAAAAGAAGGATTGCACCCGATAATTTTTTGCCGATATATAGAGACTGCAAAATACCTTGGTGAGTTTTTACAAAAACAATTAAAAAATTCTTTTCCAAAACTGGGTATTGAGATTGTTACCGGAGAACTTCATGATGATCTGCGAAAGGAAAAGGTTGAAGCCATTGGGAAACAGGATTCTCGCCTACTAGTTTGCACTGACTGCCTAAGCGAGGGAATAAATTTACAACAACATTTCAATGCTTTAATTCACTATGATTTGCCTTGGAATCCAAATAGGCTAGAACAAAGGGAAGGCCGTATTGATCGGTTTGGACAGGAATGTAAGGAAGTTAAAATCTTTATGCTCTATGGAAAAGACAACCCTATGGATGGAGTCGTTCTCAAAGTTCTATTAAGAAAAGCTATACAGATACGAAAGGAAATTGGTGTTGCGGTTCCATTCCCCGAAGATAGTGAATCCGTAATTGAAGCTGTCGGAACGGCTCTTTTCTTTAATGAAGGAATGCAAAGTAAACAGTCGCAACAAACCACAATGGATTTTGGCCCTACAGAGCGTTTGGAGGTTGAAAATCGTCTTGAACAGGATTATGAGCGAGCAAAAGAAAAGCATGTGCGAACGCATGAACTTCTGGCTCAAAATAGTATCATGCGCGAACTTAATGTTGGGGAAGATATCAAACAGATGGATGAAGCACTCGGAAATCCTGAATCGGTAAAAGAATTCTGCATAAATGCTGTTGCCAAATTAGGCGGTCAGATTGAGAAATACAAGAGAGGATTTCGACTTTATGTAAAAAATCTCCATGCATCAATCAGCGATACTTTGCAGGGTAAGGAAGCCTATTTACTTTCTTTCGAATCACCAACTCCCGAAGGATACCGCTATATTGGGCGTAATCATCCTTTTACAGAGCAGCTTTGCCGTTCTATTCTTGCAAATGCTTTTCACTCGGAACCCTATGCAAAAATTGCAAGATGCGCGGCTTTAAGAAGCAGTACAGTGTTAACTAAAACAACACTCATTGTATTCAGAATCCGCAATGTAATTAAACATAAATCTTTCAGTAACGAACTGGTTGCCGAAGAATTATTGCTTTATTCCTACGAAGGGAAATATTCTGATGGTAATAATTTATCGAAGTCTGAAGCGAATGAATTACTCTTTAATGCTGTGGCTGTAGCGGATCTAAACAAAGAACAACGAGAACAATTCCTTAAAGATGAAATAAATGAGATTTTGTTAGAGGAAGAAAAACTAAAAGCATTAGTCCGAACGGAAAATCAAAATCTTGTCTCGGCACACGAGCGTTACCGCAAAGCATTGGGTAGCGAAGAATATGAAGTTGGTTCTCTAATTCCGCCCGATATTCTCGGAATTTATATACTATACCCGGCTATAAATAATTAATAAAGAATGTCTGATTTCTCATCTATATATATATCGGGTAATCTGATTTCATACGATCTCTTAGAGCGCTTCAACACTGATCTGGAACACACCAATGGTCAAAAGGCGAAGGACTTTGGATTCGATTCCTCAATAAATATGAGACAGGAAATTGGAAGAGCATGGGAAGATGCTTCGCGTCAATGGACTGCATTTATGAGCCGAATTGACAGATTAAAAGAATCGGATAAGGGATTAAAAGAGACTCACACACATTGGATGATGCCATTTTTCAGCATCCTTGGATATAATCTTGAAAAACAGGAGAAAGTCGAAGAAGGAGAAAAACAATATGAGATAAGTCATTGTGATGTATCGCGTGATAATTTCCCAATTCTCATAAATAGCTTCCGGGATTCACTTAATGAAAAACCTGAAGGCAATAGACTGAAAATGTCTCCTCATTCAACCGTGCAAAATTATCTGAACAATAGTGAACATTTATTTGGATTAGTGACAAATGGATTGGAGTTGCGTTTACTCAGAGACACTGGGCGTATCAGCAAACCCGTTTACGCTGAATTTAATCTTGTTAAGATTTTTGATGAATCGATCTACGCTGAATTCGCGCTGCTTTATCGTTTGTTACACGCGAGCCGAATGCCGCAACGGAAGGAACAGGCGAGCGAAAGTTTTATTGAACAATATCATCAGGATGCTATTGAATCGGGTGGGCGCATACGCGAACAGTTAAGTGGCGCAATGGAGCAATCCATTAAATTATTAGGGAAAGGACTGCTTCAACACCCGATGAATAATGAACTCCGGCAACAAATTGCAGATGGATTTATTTCTGAAGAAAAATATTACCACGTACTTCTCCGGTTAATTTATCGAATTATTTTTTTGATGACCATCGAAGAACGTAAGTTGGTTTATCCCGAAAATATTAATCCAAGTTCTCAACGGTTATCTGATGTTTATGATTTATGTTATTCCATCGAACGATTGCGAAAATTGTCTGCAACTCGAAATCGAATAGAGGGAAAACAGCATGATTTATGGATGCGCCTCATGCAAACGATGCGTTTGTTTGAAGACGATAGACTTGCTCAAAAGCTTGGGTTGAGAGCTTTAGGAACAGGCTTATTTGAAAGGACTAAAATCTCGCCTTTCGATATCTGCATGGTGAATAATTCTGTTTTGCTCGAAGCTATATTTCGTCTTAGTTATTTTGAAAACGAGAATAAAACAATGCAGCGAATAAACTACCGCCAGTTGGATGTGGAGGAATTTGGAAGTGTGTATCAAGGATTACTCGATTACAAAATCGCTTTTGAAAAAGGGACTCCGGAGAGCCCGGCTCGGTGGGACTTGGCATTACAAGGTAGTACTGAAAGAGGAAAGAGTGGAACTCACTACACACCCGAAGAATTAGTGCAACCACTTATCAAGCATAGTTTAGATTATTTAATTGCGGATAGGAAAAAAATAATTGATGAACAGATCAAATATAAGAGACTTATTGGAATAATACATAAGGACGCCCGCCAGCAATTAGTGCATAATCACTTACTCTCTCTGAAAGTTTGCGATGTAGCATGCGGTAGCGGACATATTCTCATAAGTGCAGCGCGAAGAATAGCAGAAATAAGCGCAAGTATTATTGAAGAAGAGGAGCAGCCGAATCCAACAGCGTTGAGAAGAGCTAAGCGCGAGGCAATTCGCCAGTGCATTTACGGAGTTGATTTTAACCCAATGGCGGTGGAGTTATGTAAAGTCGCATTATGGCTTGAAGCCCATAATCCCTGTGAACCATTGAATTTTTTAGATCACCACATAAAATGTGGAGATGCAATAGTCGGATTAGCTCATAGGGCAGAATTGGAAAACGGAATTTCAACCGAAGCATTCAAAGCCCTTCCCGGAGACGATAGGGTAATTGCCTCTGCTTTTGCGAAAAGAAATAGGCAGGAGATACTTCAAAAAGAACAAACAAAATTAGAGTTTGAAGAAAATTACGATCAACTTTATGACAGTATTACCGCTGCATTCGATTTATGGAAGCGACTGCCCGAAAATACTCCGGAAGAAATATACGGCAAAGAAAGACAATACTCTAAACTTACCAACGGAGCACATCTTTGGAAGATAAAAACACTTGCTGATATTCAGGTTGCCCAATTTTTTGTTCCAAAAACTGAAAAAACTAAGGATTTGCTCATTACAGAAGGGCAATATCGGATATTATTGAAGAGCAAAACCGCAGTTCAATCCTTGGCAGCTTCAAAGGCCACGGCGACCGCCAATGAAAAGAATTTCTTTCATTGGTTTATTGAATTTCCAGAGGTATTCAATGATGGCGGGTTTCATTGCATTCTGGGGAATCCCCCATATCTTGGTGGAAGTAAAATAAGTGGTTCTTTCGGTAATTCCTATCTAAATGTATTGCAATCAAATTTTATTGAGAGCACTGGGCGGTGCGATTTAGTCGGCTACTTTTTTAGGCGAATCTTTTCCATTATTCAAAATAATGGTTACAGTTCGCTGATTTCAACAAATACTATTTCGCAAGGAGATACAAGGAAAAGCGCGTTGGAGTTCATTATTAAAAATATGGGAGTAATAAACTTTGCAATCAAGGCTACTAAATGGCCAGGAAAAGTAGCGGTTGAAGTTTCTTTATTAAGTCTTACGAAAGTCGGTTACAGCGGAAAATGTATTATAGGAACCAAAGTGGTTAATTCCATCAATTCATATCTTGAAGAGCCTTCTTCTATTTCTAGCACTGTTTTTACCTTAAAAGCAAATGAAAATTTAGCTTTTGAGGGAGTTAAAATAATGGGTGTCGGTTTTACTTTAGAACCGAAAATTGCAAATGAATTGATTCAATCGGACTTTAAGAACAAGCAAGTTCTATTCCCTTACTTAAATGGAGATGATTTAAACTCGACCGTGGATCAGAAAGCGCAAAGATGGGTCATTAACTTTTATGATTGGTCTGAACAGAAGGCTAAAGAATATACTGATTGTTTTTCTATTGTGGAAGAGAAAGTGAAACCTGTCAGATTACTACAAAATGATATAAGGGCAAAAGAGCATTGGTGGAAATTCCAAAGACCACGACCGGAGTTGCAGAAGGCCATCAAGTATCTTGAAAATGTTATTGTTACTGCTAGAACGAGCAACACCAATGCAATCTGTATTGTGCCAACGAATCAAATTCTTAATTCCAATTTGACGGTAATTGCACTTGAGGGCTTTGAGTGGTTTTGCCTTCTTCAAAGTTCAATTAGTTTTTCATGGGCGTACACCTATTCAACAAAACTTGAATCTAGGTTAATTTATCAACCTACTGACGTAATCGGTACTCTCCCTTTCCGCATTAATTTAAATGAACATCAGCGGCAATCTTTAAAAATAACGGGTGAACTATACTATGTTTTTAGAAATAATATCATGATGCGAATTCATTTGGGTCTGACAAAGACCTACAATCTTTTCCATGAAAGAGAGTTAACCCCAATGGCAGTAATACTAACGCAGCAAGGAAAATTAGGAGAGAAGAAATACAAGGAATATTTAAGCGAACACGGCGGTATGGTTGGCGGTGTCTTTAAACCTGAATTCATAGAGAACGCGGAAAAAGCAGTGGAAATGATCATTCAACTTAGAAAGCTACACAAACAAATGGATGAAGCGGTACTCGGAGCTTATGGGTGGGGCGATATTTCCTTGCAACATAATTTTTATGAAGTAGATTATTTGCCGGAGAACGACCGTGTGCGGTACACGATACACCCGGATGCGCGAAAAGAAATTCTAAAACGACTTTTGGAACTGAATCATAAAATTCACGAAGAGGAAGTAAAGGCGGGATTGTTTGATAAAAAGAAGACAAAAAAGAATCTTATGGTTGCGGAAGAGCCGGAAGTTGGGTATGGTGATATATTTACTAAAAATAAATAAAAATAAATCAAAAACATGTCAAAAATATTTTATAGGTTACAAATGAAAGATGGGAGAGATGGTGAAACCGTCACAGACCACATGCTGAGTATTAATAGGATTACAGCTCATGAAGATTACGGTGGAGAAGAATTTGTTAATTTGAAAAAAGGTGATATAGTAATTGTCCAGAAGAGTGCATACCCTGTGGCAATGGTAATAGTCCAAGACAAAATTGCGGAAGACCTTCTTGACGAAAAGTCATTAGGAGTCGATTTTTCCGTTGAGATATTAAGTTGGTTTAAAGACATCGATAAGAAAGACGCTGAAATCGCTTCATTATGGGGTTACTTCCCTTTTACTAAGACTTTCTCTTCATTAAATTCCGGCAATTCAACTTATACGAAAGTATTAAGATGGTATAATATTTTAATTTCAAGTAAAATGATTAATGAGTTAACAGATCTTCTATCTTTCAAATTTCAGATTATTTTACAAGGCCCTCCCGGGACGGGAAAAACCTATACTGCAAAGGACATTGCTGAATCAATGATATGTGGAAGTGTATCGGCAGATAAGGAAATACAAAAAACTAATCTTGTAAAATCTGACCAGTATAGTTTGATTCAATTTCATCCATCATATTCATACGAAGATTTTGTACGTGGGATTACAGCTAAAAGCAATGGTAATAGTATTGAATACAAGACAGTCAATAAAAGACTGTGTGAATTAGCTGATAAAGCGAATAAAAATTTAGTTGACAGTAAAAAGCCTTCTGAACAGCTTTCAAAAGAAAGATGGTTGGATGAAAAGTTTTTGTTGTTTGTCAATTCAGTCATTGGACAAATAGAATCAAAGGGCAAGATTAAACTGACGGAAGGAAAGAGCATTGACTCTGTTGACGAGGAGGAGGACAGGTTCGTTTCTGGTCAAAATTATTATTTGTATTTTAACCAAATAAAAAAACTATATTTATATAATATTGATTCACAAAAAGAATTAGAAGGAAATGAAAACTTTCAAGCACATGTGAAATGGCGAACTTCTTACTACTTTCCCATTTTACATAAATTCAGAAGTTTCCTTAATGGAGAAAATCCCCCTTCTTCTGGTGAAATTAAAGTTGAGAAAAGAAACTACGTATTAATTCTTGATGAAATTAATAGAGCAAATCTCCCATCCGTATTGGGCGAATTAATCTACGCTTTAGAATATCGTGATGAACCTGTTGACGGTATGTATGAAATTGAGGGTGAAAGAGAACTGGTTTTGCCTTCAAATCTCTTTATCATAGGGACGATGAACACCGCAGACCGAAGTGTTGGGCATATTGATTATGCAATAAGGAGGAGGTTTGCATTTGTGCATGTTCCACCATCAGCTAATGTTATTGATGAGGTTATAAAAGATACTTCTTTGAATGCTAAAGCAAAAGCATTATATAATGCTGTGGAAAATTTATTTATGGAAAAGAATACTGATAACGAGACATATACATATTTGTCGTCTGATTTTAAGCCGGAAGAGGTTCAACTGGGACATAGTTATTTTTTAGCGGATAGCGAAGAACATTTGAAGTTGAAACTTGAATACGAGATTAAACCTATACTCGATGAGTATTTGAAGGATGGAATATTGCTTGGAACCGCAAAGCCGATAATAGATGGACTTTCTTAAAACTTCCGAAGGTAAGAATTTCATTGAGCATCACTGGTGGCATTACAAAGAGGTTATTCCTGAAAATATATTGCCGACCATTCCGAAACCATTATGTTTTTTAGCGAGGCCTGACTCTATATGTGTCCAAATACAAGAAGGGGATAGAACAATACATACTTCCTACTTCGTTGGTGTGGATTGGATTAATGAAAAACAAGCCATTTATGTAGAACCGAAACTCAACAAAGATTCCAATGAACAAACAAATTACATCAAACTCCTTTTTTCGACATTAAATTATCCGTTGGATGCCTATTACACCGCTGATCTTTTCGAGATAAAATGGGAGAAACCACAAATTGAAATTGATGATGAACAGGATTTGCTTACTCCCCTATTGGTGGTACAATTCCTTAAAATTGTTAGGGAGATTGTACGTAAAGGATTAAAAAAATCGTATTATAAGTTAGAACACAACCTTTACTCAAAAGTGAAGGGAAAAGTATTGGTAAGTAAGACGATAAAACGGAATTTGTTAAAAAATAAGCAGCTCTACACTTTTTGTGGTTATGATGAATTCGGCTGGAATGGATTAGAAAATCGCTTGTTAAAAAAAGCCCTAGTTTTCGTTCAACGGTATCTGCCATCAATAAAAAATGCAGATGCAGCAAAATTCACATCAGATGCCTTTAATTTCATTAATCCGGCTTTTGATTTTGTATCAGAAGAAGTAAATCTGAATGATATTAAACATACAAAACAAAATGCTTTTTATAAGGAATACGGAGAAGGTTTGCGTTTGGCAAAACTAATCCTCAGAAGATTTGGCTACAATATAAGCAACACTCAAAAGAAAAAAATCCTTACGCCTCCTTTTTGGATTGACATGAGTAAACTTTTTGAGTTGTGGGTTCTTGGGAAATTAAGGGAGAAGTATGACAATATTATTTATCAGGCAGCAGGAAAAGGGGTTTTTCCAGATTTTCTCCTTAATTGTGGTGACAAAAAAATGATAATAGATGCAAAATACAAAACGAAATATATATCTGACTACGATATTTCTGATATTCGGCAACTTAGTGGATATTCACGAGATGAAAAAATACTTAAAAAGCTGGGCTTTACCAAGAAAGAATGGAATTCGGCAGTCGTTGATTGTTTGATCATTTACCCGGATCAAAATGTCAATGAGGAATTGTTTAGGAATGATGAAACAGAAATTCCCGGATTTATTAAATTCTTTAAGCGACCCATCAGATTACCAATAATAAAAGATAAACTTAATTCTTAAACACATCAAAAATGTTCGATCCAAAAATGTTTATGCAGATGGCTATTGATGAAATGAAAAAATCAATAGCAGAACCTCGTACAGATGGTAAAGTTAGTCCAACTGTAGGAGCCATATTATTAACTCCAGATGGTTTATTGCATTCTTCCGCACACCGAGGTGAAATTAGAAATGGTGAACATGCCGAATATACTTTGCTGGACAAAAAATTACGAGATAAACCACTTTCGAGTTGGATACTATTTACAACTTTAGAACCATGTGCACCGGGCGCAAGAAATCATCCGAAGCTAGCATGTGCGGAAAGAATTGTTAACGCTCGAATTGGAAAAGTGTATATAGGAATTGAAGATCCTGACCCGAATGTAGATCGGAAAGGTATCAAATACCTTCAGGATTCTGGCATTGAAGTTGAAATGTTTAATAAAGAATTTCAGGAAATTATATATAACGATAACAAAGAGTATATCCGACAGGCTAAACTCCGGAATTTTGAGTCAAAGAAACCCAAACTACCTCAATTATCCCCATTGGAGAATGCTATTGAAAACTCTTCAGTTGAAGAATTTTCTCAGGAGGCATTGCTTCATTATATAAATCGTGCTGAACTTAAAATGAAATCAGAAAGTTCGGAATTTTTAGATTTACTGGAACGGCAGCAACTAATTCAGTCCGATTCTGACCAGCCAAAGAATAAAAGTGATTTACTTGCAGAGGAAATTCGGAAAAACGATGTGCTTCCGATTTTTGATGTTCAAGAGGGTGGTTTAACTGGTCAGGGTCGTTTCGAAGTTGATATAATTAATAAAGGTGAGAGGGCATCTGTTCTTTCATATCAGGAATATCCTGATAACGGTTCCTACATCCAAATTCAAAAGGGATTGATAGAGAAAGGTCAAAGATGGTTGATTTCAGGAAATAGTAAAACTGGTGCGGTTGACAGTAATACCATTACTGTTTATAAATTAGCCCAAAATTGTTAATAACTTTTTATTTATTTTTAATGGACTAAAACATAATGGTCTATCTTTGTAAAAAAAAACTATGGCATTAGCGAAAACA
>JAHEYM010000403.1 GCA_023251595.1 Bacteroidota bacterium | reverse complement strand
GGAGTCTGTAAAATATTTTGTGTAAACGGCATTGAGCATCAGATAAAAGGGGCAAGTCTTTCATCATAGATAATAGAAAAATGTGTAATGACCAATGACCAGTTTATCACCGGCATGGTCCATTTTTTAGCGATGTCTCTGTATGCGAGATACAGCATTTTTTTCAAGGCGTCGTCATTCGGAAAAAGAGATTTTGATTTTGTTACTTTTCGAAACTGACGATGTAACGCTTCAACGGCATTGGTCGTGTAAATCATCGTGCGGATTTCTTCCGGGAATTTGAAGAACGTGGAGAGATTCGACCAGTTCTGATTCCATGATTTTAAAGCGAGGGAATATTTATTTCCCCATGTCTGGGTGAGAGCCTCGAGATGCTCTCTTGCAGCCTCTTCTGTGGGAGCAGAGTAGACCGTTTTCAATTGCGTCATGAATGCTTTCTGATCTTTCGATGCGACATATTTCAAGGTGTTGCGGATTTGATGAATCACACAGAGCTGGATTTCTGTTTTTGGAAAGACCGCATTAATCGCTTCAGGAAATCCCTTGAGCCCATCGACACAGGCAATGAGAATATCTTCCACACCCCGGTTGCGCAATTCCGTGATGACAGAGAGCCAGAAATTTGCACCTTCCGCTTCGCCGACCCATAATCCGAGTAAATCTTTATGACCATTGAGGTCAATACCCAAGCAGGTATACGCAGCTTTTGATGTAACTCTCTTCGATTCATCTTTGACTTTATAATGAATCGCATCAAAGTATACCAAGGCATATACTTTTTCTAATTCTCTGTTCTGCCATTCGGTAGCAACATGCACGATCTTATCGGTGATATTTGAAATAAGTGTTGCACTGATATCGAGTCCATAGATCTCCTGAATATGGGATTGGATATCTCTGGTCGTCATTCCCTTCGCATACATCGATATGATTTTATCTTCGATCGGACCAATCGTACGCTCATATTTTTTGACGATGATCGGATCAAAATCACCGTTCCGATCTCTTGGGACGGTAATATCAATTTCTCCATTATCATTCTTCAGTGTTTTTCGTGTTTTTCCATTCCGGCTATTGCCGGAGTTTTTCCCTTCCGGTGAATACTTCTCATATCCTAAATGTTCCGTCAATTCTGCATCTAACATCTGTTCCAGGGTCGATGTCATGAGCTTTTTAATCGCACCGTCGGCACCCATAAGGTCTTCATATGTTTTTGCTTGTTTGAGATCGGCTTTGAGCTGTTCGATCATGCTTTCAGTGAGTTCCATAGTATAAATCCTCCATAACTGATTAAATGTGTGAATGACAAACGATAAAATCAAGATCTCATCGCAGAGGATACGCTTCGTTCGGCTACGCCTCTCTTCGCGTATCCTCTCATCTTACTTTAACCATTTACACAAGATTTTTTACACTCCCAAACTGACCAGAACAAAAATATATATTTGTTTTTTCCCCAATTTATCTGCCGGGACTTCGTGCGTAGGCTGCCCTTGTCTTTGTAATTTTTATAACCAGATTTTTTGATGTTCGTTTTGCAATTGTGCGCCGGGATTTTTCTTTTTGTTGTGATCAGCGACAAAACTTACATGAACCTGTTGCGGAGCAACTACAATATTCCGTTCTATGAGGGCATTTTTGTTCGCACAACCGCTCGGTATGCTTTACGAAAATGCCCGTTGTTCGGTGAGTCTATTATGAACGGTTAAAACTAATAATGCGATTCGGTGTGTGATTGCAGTGCAAGCTTCGCAATTTGTGAGTGTAATGAGCGGAACGTAGCGGAGTGAAGTGGACGTACGTAGCGAAAGTGTAATGTAATTCAATGAAACAATTTGTGGTGCACGCTCGCAATGACCGCATAAGTGGAGCGAAAATCTGCATGTAGGCGATCCTATGCGGTGAACAATGCTTCAGGATACATTGCGTCAGGGATTGCAGTGGATAGCCCGCAGAGCGTAGGGAAAACAGCTTTGCGAACATACGCTCTCCCAATTTGTGAATGAGTGAGTGTAACGTAGCGGAGTGGTCGGTGTAACGGAATGAAGCGTTGCGGAATGAAGTGAAACCGTACACGTAGCGTAAGTGGAACGACACGAATGAAACAATTTGGGGTATGTGATTCGCAATGCTGTTGTGTTGGGAAGGACCAGGAACCTGCCTTCGTCGAGACGACTTCGGCGGAAAGACAGTTATACTGAATAGGATTGGGAGACCGGGAGAAGCTGAGACACGGTGACAAGGAAACAAGAAGAATAATTATGAGTATATCTAATTTACCCGCGGCGCGACAACCAAATACGGATAAAGATGGTAATAATTGGAGTGAAGATGTAAAAATTGCTATATGAAATAAGGCATTCAATGTTGACCGGTGTATTCGTGCGTACTCACAGCTTTCTTTTATCAGTTTTGCCTTCTCTGGCGATTCTGATGTTCAGCAATTCTTCCTAATCATATTTACACATATTATGTGTAAATTTTTATATCAACAACTACTTCTTGTACAGTTGAGATTTACAACGTAGAGTTTTTGGTCAGGACGAAATAACTGATCCACAGTCAAAAAGGTGTTCCTCACTTGTTTATTGAACAATTGAGGAGCACCTTTATATTTTATTCTATGTACAGTATATCAATGCGAAACAACAAACCTAGCGGAAGTTAATCCTTCGTCAGAGAATAAAACTATATAATATACACCTGATGGATATTCATGTACTGGTAATGTAAATATCTCACTAGTTCCTCTCATCTCGATTCTTCGTTTCTCGACTAAGGATCCAGTTCTGGAATAAACATCAAGTGTTAGATACTTAACATTGGTTCTTATAACAAGTGTGACTATCTGAGCAGAGGGTTGAGGATACAGTTCGATGTATGGTGAGTTAGGTGTACTTACAAGTATTTCTTTTACATCGGTAGGGTCAGGTATACAGTTAGTGTTTGAGATGATTACCCTTGAAGTAAAGGCATGTGTTGGACAATAAAGTTGCGCCATAGCACACCACATATAGCATGATATATTGGAACGGTTACCGAATGTATGCTCATCATATCCATTTTTTATTGTTTCATTGTTAATATCATCAGGTAACATGGAATTATCAGTATTACACCCATCACCAAACGTATCGAAACCAGGATTATTTTCCACACCACCTAAATGTGCCAAACCGAGCATGTGACCTATTTCGTGCATAAGGATTGTTTCAAGATCCATACACTCAGCACCGTTTGCCACCGTAAAGCTTCCGTTACAATTTCCTGACCAACAATGCGGTGGAGCATCTGGAAAATGCCCTTGCTTAAACTCGTCGGTGACATTCAACCACATTTCCGCTGAAGAAAATGGCAGAGGTGGGACGCTTGGAAAAGTAGTTTCCGTTTTCCCTGCAGCTTTATAAATTTCATCATTAGAAAACGCGCCTGAAGATCCAGCTTCTGTAAAGATCATTGCGTCACCATCTGGGCATCCTTCGTTTGGGTCACCTTCACTTAGATTGATATGAAGCATAGAATTATCTGGATCACAAATGAGATTCAATGCGTCAACCACATTCTGTAATGCTGATTTAAACATACCATAGAGATCATCTCCTGAACAGGTTTTATTTTCTTTACCTGTAAAAAATGCAGA
>JAHEYM010000057.1 GCA_023251595.1 Bacteroidota bacterium | reverse complement strand
GTCGTATTGGCTACGACTGCATTGGTAGTATCATTAGTTGGCTGCGAAAGTCCGGTAATCGGATTCCACTGAAATGTCAAAGGTCCGAGAAACGTAAGGGGCGTCATTACACCCCATAAGGTTACGGGTTGGTAAGGACAAACTGTAGTATCGAGATGTGCAGTGATAATGGGTTTCGGATTGATGATCACGATGACGGTTGTATCGGCGGTACATCCATTAGCATCAACAACATGAATATTAAAAGTGTCTCTGCCGACGGTTAGTCCTGTGACATCAGTACTTGCCGCTGTGGGCGTGACAATCGTACCGTTCGGTCCCGTCCATAAATACGTAAAAGGTGCCAATCCATTTGTGACAGATGTGACAGACATGTTAGGTACCGCTGGGTCACAAACAGTAACATTTGGTGCAATAATATGGAGCTGTGGTAAAAGATTGACGATGACTGTAGCAGTGTCTGGTCCACAATTGCCATGCGCAATCATCGTCACGGTAAAAGGACCTGGTCCCGCAGCAACGGGATAGGTATGCGTTACACCTGAAGTATCCGGACTCCCACTTGGCGGAAATGTAGTAGTATCAATAACCCCATCACTCTCAAAATTCCATTCCCATAGATTAGCATTCGGAACAGTATTCGGGGGAGTTGGTCCTACTGTAGCTTGTCCCAAAAAATCTATTGGGGTACCTATACACGCCGGGTTAGGATTGTACGTGATGTTTGCACTTAAGTGCTGAACCGCGATGTCATCAATCGTACTTGTCTTCGCACCACACTCAAAAGTGTTTATTCTGAGGCCAATAGAGTAAATCCCTGCTGGTGTCAGACAAATAGTAGTATCTGCTCCAGAAGAGGTATATGTTAAATTACCTGGCTGAATTCTCCACTGATAAGTAATAAGTGTACCTCCATGCAATACAGTGCCTGAAGTTGAAACGTCAATACATAAAGTATCACAACCACTTGTTGGATTGATCGAAATATTTGGGTCCGGTGCTGCCACGATTGCATCTGTAGAAGTTGAAGCCGTAATATTGAAAGTCGCCTGATCGCCTCCAACGCCATCAATCATAACGTAATATGTCAGTCCTGCAGTAACTGCAAAAGGACCTGTTGTTGCAGTTGTGATGGGACTAATTGCAGAAACACAGGAACCGAGGGGTATCAATGCACCACAGGTCCCCTGAAATACCTGCATTTCTAATGAATGACCCGCCTGAACATTCGTGATAGTAACTGTTACTGTTGCAGTATTTATCGCATTGAATGTGTACCAAACATTATTGGTCGGGGCTCCGCAACCACCCGTAAATGAAGGATCGCCGACATCGACAGTGGCAGCAACTGTGCTGTTATTTACTGTCAAAGTGTTATTGCCACAGAGATATGTTGCACCTGCGCAATGGTCATTTGCGGGCTGGGCAAACACTTTCGCGAAAGAAAATAGTAATAATAGTAGGGTTAAGCGTGTGTAGCGTTTGATCATCTATTGTTTTTTCTCAATATGAAAGTTTAGAAAATAAAGGGGATATAACAAGTCGCTCGCTTCTACCTTATTAGCGTCAAAGTTGTTACAAAAATACTTAAAAAACAAAAGTTTACCACTTATCATCCACTTAATTCTTGGAATTCAGTAACTTGTAACCGATTTCAGTAAATATTCTACCGCAATTTTAAGCGTAATTCTGTGATGAAAAATTTCTCAAACCCTTATTTTATCAACATTGCTTTGTTCATGGGAGTGGTACGTTACAATGCGTACACGAATGACAATTTTGCAACAAAATTGTTGATGGGTTTACTTTCTGCGTATGCGCCGTATCTGTAGAAAAAACCTATTCCATATGATGAAAATGCCTGATGAAGGATATTTCCCAATAAAAAACCACTTTCCATGAAGGTTTTTTCCGGGGTCTTCAGAATTAAGCCTTCGTGATTTGTCTTCCCCGAAAAAGAACCTGTTAGAAAATTGGTGGCCAGATAAAAAACAGGTCTGAACCTTCCCGAAGAGAAGATCAAATGACCAAGTTTATGTTTCCAGAAGAATGCAACATATTTTTGGGAAATGAATTCGTTGGTTGCCATCGTCTGAAAACTGTTTTCTTCGTATAGTCCTAAATATCTGAAGGAAGGAAATATTTTATCGCCCATTGAAAGTGCGTTGTAATTTGCAAAATACGGTAGTCCACGATCAATCCAGCCGGACTGTACTCTCACATCGGATTTTCCAAACCTGGCAATTTTTAGCGAGAAATCAATCGCAAAATCTACCCGATTAAATTCAAAATTTCCATCATATATATTTTTTAATCCTCTCAAATAATTTAAAGAAAGCACCGGAAATTCGGACGGTTCAGCCATCTTCATATTCATCATTCGGGTGAAGATCTCTTTGTAGGCATATCGAAACATGAGGCCCGAAGTTGTTAGTTTATATAAATTTAAAGAAGAGGAAAAATCATTTCCACCACCTAAATAGCGATAATCATACATTGGCTTTATTTGAGAAGAGGAAAAATAAATCCGTGTTTGTAAATATCTCAACATTCTTAATTCCAATCCTGTCTCAACCTTTTGCCATCTATCAAACCGCGAAACAAAAAGACTTCTCAGGTTCGCATTAATAACATAGGTAGATGAATTTAATAATTGAACACCTCCTGATTCCCCGAGATCATCTATATATGAAACGGTAACTGCGTAATCCTTTAAGGGCCATGGCGAAATCCGTAAATCGGCTCCGAATTTGGGAGATTTATCTTTAAAGCCATACGCTCCATACCCGCCAACTTTGAGGTATTTTGACATTTTATTATTTGTATGAAATCCGAGTTTAGGAGCAAAACCTTCATATACATTTGCTTTTAGTATTTGCAAAGGTTCGATATCGATGAATGCAACAGGTATTTTGCCCGTAAAAATCCATTCAATTCTTTTTACCTTTTTCTCTAATTTATATTTAGCCGATAAACTATCAATCGTTTGATAGGTGTGAATTTCTTTTGGGGTAAGAGTATCGGGTCGTTGCGATATCAAATATTGAAAGTTTGTCCGATCGATTGTATCGGAAAATTCCAACATCACTTCATCAAAATCCGAATATTTGAGAGCCGGATTAAAATCAATATGACTTATGTATGTTTTACCTGATGCAAACATTTTCAAGTCTTTATTGAGTCCTGCAAAAGTTATTTCAGTTAACAATTGCACCGGGAACCAATGTGTGCCGTTCACATATTCATACTTTTGTTGAATACGAAGTCTGTCACCGGGTTTTTCCCGCTCCGGTTGTGTCAGTACATTCTGAATTGCGTACCCGTTTGAATTAATATATAAAGTCCCTTTCAAACCATCGAAAGCCATACCATGAGCGGGTTTAAACGAAATTATATATACGGTATCCTTACCTCCCCATGTTGTATCCTGCAACGAATACGAATATCGCCCGAGACCCGCTTTACTAATCGGACTCAGATAGGTTTGCTGAGCCAATGTGAGATATTCATCGTAGAAAGAAAAGGGTTGAATCTCAGTGGAAAGAAGTGCAAAACCCGGATCCTGAAACCCCGACGCTTTCACCGCTGTAATGATTTCTTTATGATGATCCGGTTTCATAAACTTTTTTTGTGTAATTGTTTCCATCAGAAACACATAACTACTGTCAAGAAAATTTCTAAAACGGATTTCCGAAGTATCTGCTTTTTTATTTTTGGGGGTGACGGAGGAATCAAGCTCAAGATAATATTTAAATTTATTATACGTCTCGCAGGTATATGCATTCATGCGCACGGGATCATTGAATTCCCGGTTTTCAATCACTTTTCTGATAATCCTGAGTGCCGGATTTTCACCTGCCATAATGACGGCTTCACGGAGAAGATAATTCGCTTTTTTTAATTGAATATTCCTTGTAAATTTATCGGTATCACCATTTGATTTAATAAATTTAATTCTTTTTGTTTCATAACCGATCGAGGAAAAAATCAGAGTTGCATCAGGGGTTGAAATAAATAAATTATATTTACCATCCATATCGGACGTCGTACCAAAACTCTTATTTTCGACTAGCACATTTACGAATGGAATCACTTCACCCGAAAGAGAATCAGTAATCCTGCCTTCAACCGTTATTTGGGAGAAAGAAGAGATGGAAAATAGAGAACAGAGAATGAATAATAACTTTTTCAACATATAAATGACAAAGCTACCTAAAAAAATTATACTTACTTTTGCAGTATGGCAACGCTCAGAAAAAAACACCCGCGCGAATCGGAAGCAATCACTACCCAGATTGTACTTCCAAATGATACAAATGTTCTCAGCAACCTAATGGGTGGCAGGCTCCTGCATTGGATGGACATCACCGCCGCGATAGCGTCATACAGACATTGCGGGCGTGTAGTTGTAACTGCATGCGTGAATAATGTTGCGTTCACTCACCCAATACGTTTAGGCGATATCGTCACTTTGCATGCAAAGATTTCGCGGGCGTTTAATTCTTCGATGGAAATTTTTATTGATGTATCAGTAGAAGATAAAGTGACGGGAATCAAAACTAAAAGCAATGAAGCGATCTATACTTTTGTTGCCGTCGATCAGCTTGGAAGTCCGATCGGCGTTCCTGAAATTGATCCGGAAACGGAACAGGAAAAAATGCGCTACGACGGTGCATTAAGAAGACGTCAACTTAGTTTAATTTTAGCAGGTAAAATGAAAGCTGAAGATGCGACGGAATTAAAAGCATTGTTCGTGAAATAATGGTTAGTGGTTAGTGGTTAGTGGTTAGTGGTTAGTGGTTAGTGGTTAGTGGTTAGGATAATAAAAAAAAATTGTGAAATTTCCTAATATATTATATATTTGCGAATTATGAATAGCTCATACCTCATAGCTAATTCTCATTCGCCCAATCTGCAATTTTTTTATTCGAAATTAAATTCATGCAATTAAAATGTTTTTGAGGGCATTTTTCAAAACCCAATTTCGAACAAGGCCTGCAATTCAATCCGCTCACTTCCATTATTTCGGAACCATTATTTCCGGAAGGTAAATAAGGATACATTCCGAATTCCGGAATTGTATTTCCCCAGATCGAAAGAATTTTTTTATTGAACGCCGCTGCGATATGCATTAATCCCGTATCGTGTGTAATGACCGAAATCGCCTGACGAATCAGTGAAGCCGACTGATTAATATTATATAAACCACATGCAGACCATGCATGGTATTCAGAATTTGCTGCGATTTCTTCTCCAGCTTTTTGATCTTCCTTTCCACCAAGCAAAATAATCGGTTTGTTAATTAATTTGCAAATCTCCGTGATTTTTTTCACGGGTAATCTTTTGGTAAAATGTTTCGCTCCGATCACAAAAGCAACATAACCCTGACTCACCATCAGCGGTAAAGAATGCATTTCGACCACATCAGTTATTGAAATAAAATAATCGGAGCCTTTCCCATCATTTTTCACCCCCAAAGATTTAACCGTTTCGAAATAGCGATCCACTATATGTATAGATGGCATTCCGTTTATTTTGAAATTCACCATCATCCATTTGTCAAAATTAATTTTATTAAAAGTCCGGCTTTCAACTCCTAAGGCAACCTTCACCCTGAGTGAACGAATATTATGATGAAGATCAATAATCAGATCAAATTTTTCGTTCTTCAATTCACGAATCATTTCCCTTTCTGACTCATGAAGTAAATGAATTTTATTTATATATGGGTTCGCTTCAAGGACTGGAAAAAAGATCTCTTTTGTCAGAAAATGGATCTCTGCATTTTTTACCTGTTCCTTCACACACCGAACGACGGAAGTAGTAAGAACAATGTCGCCAATTGAACTAAAACGGATGATCAGAATCTTCACAGGAAAGAAAGGTTAGAAGAATGCGGCAAAGTTTAGCAATTTTGCGCAATCCTTCACAAAAAATTATGATCACAGACACGCACACACACTTATATGCCGAAGAATTTGACGAAGACCGTCCTGCCTTGATTTCGGACGCTATACATCAAGGTATCACGAGGTTTTTCATGCCCAACATTGATTCGACTTCAATTGGTCCAATGCTCGAACTTCAACAAAAATATCCTGAAAATTGTTTTCCAATGATGGGTCTGCATCCTTGTTCGGTCAAAGAAAATTATCTGGAGGAGATCAGAAAAATTGAAAAAACACTAATGAACGGGCATTTTTCTGCAATCGGTGAAATAGGCATTGATTTATATTGGGACAAAACGTTCATCAATGAACAAGAGGAAGTATTCAAATTACAGGCTGATTGGGCGTTTCAGCTTAACATGCCGATTGCGATTCATACACGCAATTCGATGGTAATAGTTATTGATTTGCTCGAAAAGATGAAAAATCGCCCTTCCGGAATATTTCATTGTTTCAGTGCGACTGCAGAAGATGCAAAACGTGTGGTGGGATTAGGTTTCAAACTCGGAATCGGGGGCGTTGTAACCTTCAAAAACGGTGGACTGACTCCCGTTATTGAGGCAATTCCATTAACTGAAATCGTTCTGGAAACAGATGCTCCCTATTTAGCGCCGGCGCCCCATAGGGGAAAACGGAATATTCCATCCTACATTATCGAGGTTCTGAAAAAAGTGGCTGAAATCAAAGGCACTTCTGAGATCGAAGTTGCTGATATCACAACCAAAAACTCGAAAAACATCTTCAAACAATAATGTGTAAGTTTGTGCAATGACCCGATCTGGCAGACTTAAAGCGCCGTTATTTTGGTTAATTATATTCGCAATGCTCTGTCTGCATGGCGCAAATGTGTTTTCTCAAAACGGTGAAACGGAATTTAATACCGGGAATGAAAGCCTTCGTAAAAAAGATTTCCGACAAGCTGTTTTACATTTTTCAAAAGCCATTTCAGCAAACGGGGGTGAAACTGAATATTATTTAAGACGTGGAGAAGCATACATGCGATTGAGTCTTTATCAACTGGCTTATGACGATTTAAATGAGGCCATTAAACGGAAAACAGAAATTGGCGAGGCATACTTATTCAGGAGTGAAATATATATGTTAATTAAACAGCCTCAAAAAGCGCTGGATGATCTTGATATGGCGGTTAAATATGCACCCTCTGACAGTATTCGATTCCAAAGTTATTTTAATCGTGGAAGTGTAAGAATGGACCTGCGTGATTTCGCAGGGTCATACGAAGACAGCAAGAAATATTTTGATCACGACTCAACAAATGTTGGCGTACTTGTCAATATGGGATTATCAAAATTCGAATTAAAAGAAGATTCAATCGCATTCCGCTGCATGAGACTTGCACTCGAAAAAACCCCGAACGATACAGCCGCTTTGGCAAACATGGGGTTTATGAATTTGCAACGGGAAAAATACGATTCCGCTCTTTTGTATCTGAAAAAATGTCAGAAAATGGATCCGGAACAACCATACATGCTGAGTAATCTTGCGTATGCACAACTAAAGACCGGACAGCCCAAAGAGGCAATGATGAATATAAATAAATCGATTAATCATTTGCCAAATAATCCATGGGCTTACAGAAACAGAGGTTATATTTATCTTGCAAAAGGAGAAAAAGATAAAGCATGTGAAGATTTTCGCCGCGCAGTTAAGCTCGGTTTCAATGAGAGATATGGAACAGAAGTAGAGGATCTGATTTTAAAAGAATGTCAAAAGAAAAAGTAATGTCTCATAATTTAATATGTTGCGTAAATGAAAACCTCCCCAAAATTCCTTCTGATCATTTCGTTTTTTTGTCTTTTGCAAATACAAACGGGGTATGCTCAAACCCGTTCGGGCGACACATTATTGGTTTCCCGTTATTTAATTGATGCCGGAATAACCCTGCATGACTCAGCGAAATATAAAGAAGCCATAGAAAAATATTCTCTTGTGTCGCCTAACGACACTGCTTATTCCGAAGCGCTCTACGAAAAGATTCTATCCTATCGATTAGACAGTAATTACACCAAAGCAATTGAGACCGGATTGCTGGGACTTGAATTAAATTTACCAAACAAACTTAATATATATACACAGCTGGCAAATACCTACGATGATGCAGGAATGATTGATAAAGCAATTGAGACCTATCACACTTCGCTAAAAGAATTTCCTGTAGATGCATGTTTATACCACGAAATGGGTGTAACTTACAGCAGGATGAAAAATGATACTGCGGCAGTAAGGGCCTATGCAGCAGCCATTAAAATTGATCCCTTGTATGCACCCAGTCACCTGCGTCTTGGATTTCTCGCGGCAAAAAATAATCATTTCGTTCCTGCCCTTCTCTCATTTCAGATTTTTCTTGTAATCGAAAATACAAGTTCCAGATCGCTTGAGGTTCTTAAATATATGGATGAACTGGTGAAGGGTGATTTTAAAATTAATAAAGATTCAATCACAAATCTGATCTCGGATTCAAAAGCGTATTCTGCTCTTGAAGATATCATTCACTCAAAATCAGCTCTGGTCTCCGCATACAAAACCAATATTAAACTCCCTTATCTTGATATTGTAAAATCACTCCAAATCATTAGTGAAAAACTGGAATTTAAGAATGATGATAATGATATTTGGATGCAGATTTATGTTCCATTTTATATAAGTATGCGTAAACAAGGATATTTTCAACCATTTGTTTACTACCTTTTCAATTGTATTAATAAAGACGTGGTTACTGAACAAATAAAAGCAAATAAAGCAGCAATAGAAAAGATGATTGCATGGGTATCGGAATATTTTGCTTCCGGCATTCCAAACGGTTCTTCAACAACAGGAATCAAAAAACTTCAAACGAGGTTTTTTGGCAATGGACATATTAAAAATATTGGTTATTATGATCCTAAATTAAAATTATTTACGGGATATTATAAGTCCTATAGTATTTTTGGGCTACCAAAGAGTGAAGGGAATTTCAATGAGAAAGGACTTGAAAATGGTGAATGGAAATATTATTATACATCGGGTCAATTAGTTCGTGTGCGTAATTTTGCAAATGGAAAATATCAGGGAAACAGCCTGACTTATTACAGGAACGGTCAGCTTGCTGAGAAGTCGGAATATGTAAACGATTTGAGAGAAGGAAATTACCAAACGTGGTATCCGACAGGCGTTTTGAAAGCTGAAGGACATTTCAAAGCCGGGATGAAAAATGGATCGATGAAGAATTATGACAAATTCGGTAACCTTCTAAATGAAGGGTATTATGTTATGAATAAATATGATAGTGTATATGCGGAATATTTCATAAATGGAAAGAAATCAATGATTGCAACATTTGCTAAAGGAAAACGGGCAGGGTTAATTAAAAAATATTATTTCGAAGGAAATATAGATACGGAAGGTACCATGTCGGATGACAACAGCGATGGCGTTTGGAAATATTACTACCGTTCAGGCAAGATTCGCAAAACAGGAGCATACAAAATGGGAAAAGAAGAAGGTCTGTGGAAAGAGTTCTTTGAGAATGGACAAGTTTCTTCAGAACTTAATTACGCTAATGGCATATTGAATGGAAAACATATTATGAATGATGAAGATGGTAAAATAATGTTCGAGGCCCAATATACGAATGGTGTGATAAAACAAACCAAGTGTTATGATAAGACCGGAAAAGTTGTATCAAGTGAGGAAGATAAACACGGAACATTTCAATTTAATCTTTTTCATCCCGATGGAATCACAAAAGCCAGAGAAGGAAAATTAATTAATGGAAAAGAGGAAGGTTTATGGAGTTACTACTTCGCTAATGGTAAAAAGAGTCAGGAAAAAAATTATAAAAATGGCGTTTTGGAAGGTGAAAGTAAAACATTTTATGGAAATGGAATGCTTCAAAAAACTTACTTTTATCACAATGGAGAACTTCATGGAAAGTATGAACATATTTACAAAAATGGCAATATGTGTGAAGAAGGATTTTACAAAAATGGTGATAAAGCAGGTCCCTGGATCTCCTATAATGCCTCAGGTACAATCACTGATAAAAAGTTTTTTAACAATGGCGAGCTTGCCGGATTTTACGAAAGTTTCGATGACTATGGTCATAAAAACATTGAATCATTTTATGACGAAGAAAGTATAGTATCAAAAATAAATCAGTACGATACATTAGGAAGTATTCTAAATACCATCGAAGTTCAGAAAGGGAGTGGCCCATACAAATCGCTACACCTTAATAAGAAAACTTTTCATGAAACACAATTCAAGTCAGGCTCGAGAGATGGCATTGAGAAGTTTTATTATGCGGATGGTACTCTTTTCCGTGAGTCTTTCATCAGTAACGGTGATTATAATGGTAAATACATCGATTACCATCAGAATGGAAAAATAAAAGCGGAATTATTTTATATTAATGACGAACGCGATAGTGTGGATAAAAGATATTTTGAAACAGGTGAATTAATGTCGGCCATTAAATACTCTCATGGTCAGGAAGAAGACACCGCGAAATGGTACTACAGAAGTGGAAACATTTCTAAAGAAGGAATATTTGTGCATGGTGAATACGAGGGGTATGTTACATACTATGCCCCGGATGGTACTGTCCGATTCAGATATTTACAGAAATCGGGAACTATTATAGGTTACAGTTATCTGGATAAGGATGGTAAATTTATCACCGACATTCCTGTAGTCGGTGAAACCATTCACATTCTGGCATACTACCCGAATGGAAATAAATCCGCAGAATTTGATCTTGTCGGGGGGTATCTCGAAGGAGAACGGAATTTCTATTATTCAAACGGAAATATCCAATATATGAGAAATTATAAAAATGATGAGTTGGAAGGGACTGCAAAAGAATTTTATGAAAATGGCGTTCTGAAGTCAGAGGAAAATTATTTTTATGACGAGCTTGATGGCACTTCTAAATATTTTGCCGAGAATGGAGTTCTTACCGAAGAAATTCAATACAAATCAGGAAACCGAAATGGACTGCGCACCGCCTATGATTCAACAAACGGTGCTATCATTAAATCTGTGATATATTATAACAATCAACCCTACGAATGAGACATACTCTTTATTTTTTAATAACATTTGTTTTATCCGGACTTATACAGGTATCAGCACAAGTCGATTTTGATTATGCAAAAATCAAGCATGATTTCCCTGATGATGATATTTATTGTTTGGGGAAAAAGACGAGTCTCAATCTTGCTATTAAAAATGACAAATTGCAGATGCAGAGTCATATCGAACTGCAGCTTTTATATCTCACAGAACAGGCAAAATGGAATTCCGCAAAATCGATTTATTATTACGAAGCAACCGAAGATGTTAATAATATTAATGCAGCATCCTGGGTACCGGATGATCATGCTAAATACAATAAAATAAAAGTTGATAAAATATATTCTCTGAAACCGGGGAAGAATGATATCTTTTATGATGACATGAAAGAATATACTTTCGAATATGCTGATTTGAAACCAGGTGCTTATTCCACATTGAGTTATGATGAGACGTATAAGGACGTCCATTTTCTTGATCCATTTTATTTTTCACTCTATATCCCCGTCCGTAATTCTGAATTTAATGTGACATTTCCTTCTGACGTGCACCCTCACTACTTGTTGAAGGGAGATACAACTAAGATTAAATTTTCATCCCATCAAAAGGGAAATCTAACAACTTGGACATGGCAAGCCAGCGATCTTGACAAATACCGAGAAGAAGAGAATGGAACTGACTTAAGATATTTTGCACCACATCTTATTTTTTATATAGAATCCTTTACAACAAAAGACAAAAATATAAAAGTATTGGATAATGTTACTTCTTTGCATAAATGGTACCGAACACATATCGGAGCCCTCGACAGTCTCATCTCAGATCCTATCCTGAAATCTGTCAGTGATTCTCTGACCCGAGGAATGACTGATACCACTGCGATGATAAAAGCTATTTATTATTGGGTACAGGAAAATATTCGATATATAGCATTTGAATACGGTCTTGGCGGATTTGTCCCACGAACAGCATCAAAAATATATTCGAGAAGATATGGTGATTGTAAAGATAAGTCGTGTCTCTTACATGCACTTTTGAAAGAAAAAGGAATTAAATCTTATTTTACATGGGTCGGAACAAGAGATATCCCATATACATATAACGAACTGCCAACTCCGGCGGTTGACAATCACATGATCGTATCACTATTCTACGCTGGACAGTGGATGTTTTTGGATGGGACTTCAAGAAAGTTAAATCTTGGCTCACCTTCAGGTTTTATTCAGGGAAAAGAAGTATTGATTTCGATTTCCACAGATTCATTCAAAGTGATGAAAGTACCTGTTGTCGAAATGGAAAAGAACTTTGTTCATGAAGACATATCACTCGAAATAAAAGGTGATAATCTATTGGGGAAGAGTGAAGTGAATTTTGGAGGATATCTGAAACAGAATATCATTAATCATTTATCTGCAGAAGAAACAAATAACCGGGAGGAGAAAATCAAGGATCTTTTCCGCTATGGAAATAATAAGTGCAAGGTGGATAGTCTTCATTATACCGGATTACAGGGATATACGGACAGTCTTATTTTCATGTTTAACTTCCTCATTCCTGCATATGTCCGGGCGCCGGAAAAAAATCTCCTTGTAAATATGAATTTAAAAAAACCGTTCCAGGATGAAAACATCGAACTCGATAAACGAAAAACAGACCTTGAGGAAGAATTTTGCTATAACTCGATCTTGACTGCAAGATTGAAAATACCTGCGGGATACATAGTACTCAAACTTCCAAAAAACACTGAATATCTCGGTGATCATTTTGGTTATGAAATTTCTTATAAAAAAGAAGAAGGAAATGTGGTAATGCGTCGTGTGATGACCATCAATGAACTTCGAATAAGGAAGGATGAATTCATTGAATGGAATAAAATGATATCGTCACTCAATCTCGATTATTCCGAACTCGTGATGCTGGAAAAGGAATAGTACTAAAACATTTCAATATGAAAAAAATAATCTTTATCCTGTTATTTATTAGTCCGTATCTTGGTGTCTCTCAAGTACTGGAAATTAAAAATTTTCAGTGGGAAACAAAACCTGTGATCCATGTGCCCGACTCCATAGAATCAAAAGAACCCGTGGTGTGCATCCTCGACGATTTCAATACTGAATATGCTTTTAATAAAAATTCTGAACTGGAATATTATTATTCCCGACATAGAATCCTGCACTTCATCGAACCAA
>JAHEYM010000056.1 GCA_023251595.1 Bacteroidota bacterium | reverse complement strand
ACTTGTACGCAAAGTTACCGCAACCGTTGTTGTCGAATTGCATCCGTTTCCATCCGTTCCTGTAACTGTATATGTTTGATCAGAACCGGGATTTGCAGTAACAGAAGATCCTGTCGTTCCGCTTAATCCGGTTGAAGGACTCCATGAATATGTAATTCCTGAATTAATCGACGCCGTTGATGGTGACACCCAACTGATTCCGTTTTTCAGAGTTCCGGTATTTCCGTTTCCGGTAATGTCATTTGTTGTTAATCCGGCAGCATTATCCAATCTCCAGTATCCATTGAGATTTGAAGCGTTTGTTGCAACCGGTATGTTCATATTCGTGAGTAAGGTTGCTGCATCCTGAGCAGTATTCCAAATTCGTACTTCATCCATTTCACCAGTATAATATCCTGTTCCATATTTTCCGAAATACAAAGGTTGTGTGGTTGTACACGCTGCGGGAGTACCTGTCCACGCTTGTGAATCTTTCAAGACACCATCTACATATATACATAGACCGGAAGCATCGACGGTCATCGCGATCTGATGCCAGACATTATCGTTTATCAACCCACCATCAATTGCATGACTTCCCGCACCAAAGTCAAAACAATAATTCGAATTATCTGCGAAATAAAAAGCATAGACATGACCACCACTCATGAAAATATTATATCCGTTAAAAGAACCAGCTATATATTTAGTAATGATTCCATAATTTCCTGTTCCGGCATTCGATGTTTTCACCAAAGCCGAAACTGTGAGCGGGTATGCATTCAATCCCGGTGAACTCGCTACTTCAACATAATCATTTACACCGTCGAAACTGAGTTCTGAACCGGCGCCTGCATATAAAGTAGCAGAGGAGCCGCTGCAAATCGATGCCGATGTAGTTGCCGAAACGACAATCGGAGTTGCACATGGATCATATTCATAAGCACCGATATCGGTAACTCCATGTCTTGCAAAACCTCTTTGATCTGTTACAGGCGCGCCTGTATTTGTACCTGCATCAATAGCAGGACTGCCGGATTGCAAAGAGCAGGTTTGTGTGTGACCACCGTTATCGGCAAGCGTGTTCAATAAAGGGTTACTTGTGCTGACATTGCTGCTTATACCATTAATGCCGGAATTCCTTCTCCCATTAATAATAGAATAATAAGCACTCACGACGCCATAATTATCCAGATCATCATTACCTGAATTTCCATAAAGAATGGAATTAGTTATATTACAAATATTGAAAGTAATGAGACCTCCTCCTTCTTCACGAGCTGTATTTCCTGTAAAAGTGCAGTTGGTAATCGTGAGATATCCACCTGCACAAACACCTCCGCCATCTCCTGCCGAACCGGTTAACGCTGATGCAATATTTTCTGAAAATGTACAATTAATAAGTGTACATGCAGAACTATAAATTCCACCACCCTGTACCTGTCCTGTTCCATTATCATCCCGACAAATGTTATTATTGACCACACAGCCGTTCAACAATAAACTTGAACCGGGTGCATAAATTCCTCCACCATAACACGATTGAAAACCAATACTATATGCTATATTATTAGAGATCGCGCAATCATAAATTTCGGTAGGCGAGCCGGCATAAATACCTCCGCCTGCTGCACTGGCTGCATGACACAAACCATTCTGTACGGTTAAGCCGTAAAACTTCACATAAACAAGACCGGAGTTAATATTAAATACCCTGTCAGTTGCAGTATTGGAAGCAGCATTTGCCTGGATGATGGTGACATCTGCTCCTGCTCCTCTGAGGGTCAGTGTATGGTTCACATAAATTCCTTGCTCTGTATAAGTGCCGGCAGCAATTGAAATAATATCATAATCAGAAGTACCTGCATCACCAACCGCATCTGTCACAGAAGTAAAATCCGCACCTGAAGAAGCAACAGTATGGGTTTGAATAAATGTTATATTCAAATTGTTTTTAAGATAATTTGTAACACCGGAGGCATTGCCACCGACAAATGCGGCATCGACAAATTCGAGCGTGAGATTATTTATATTATCACTGTGCAAATGACTACTTGCATTCCCACTAAGAGTGAATGTTAAAGCACCATCGCCGGTGCGGATAAGAGTTGCGCTTAAACCTGCAGGTAAATTCGTTAAAGTTGCATTACCTGTAACAAAAAAATCATCGCCATTGGTTCCTGTAAATGCATCGCCTCCGTATTGATTGTATGTTATAGTTAAGATATTAGAGATACTTCCGTCATCCGTCTGATTTTCCGTAAATGCGGAACCATTATAAGAAATAGAGGGACCCGGGGGTGCCAGAGTCGGCGCAGGACTTGTGCCAAAAAATACCTCCCAACCTGAAGTGGGAGCAACATTCCCCTGATCCGCATTCTGATAATAAGGTGCGCCGAAGAATCCAAAAGGAGGATTAAAATCGCGAGCTATATACCATCCGGAGCAATAATCGCCCATACAGTCCCAGACAATCGAATAGGTATTTCCGAGACCATCAACAAAATCGTACCGGGGGTTCCCATTATAGGTTCCGTTTTCTACATAAGTTCCATTTACTTCTGTAGTACCTGCTCCCGAGACGGTAAAGTCGTCTGCATTCGCATTTGAATAAATTATTACAAGGAAAAGTGAGAGCACAAGCATTCTGAAATTGTTCATAGTTGTTTAGTTTAATTTATACGTGTAGTAGTATTGAGGGATAAGAAAAGTGCCATTTCAGAACCATTGGGAGGTACTTTGAGTACGAAAGGCGGTGCAAAGATAAGTAAACTTATTTAGTTATAAGGGATGAATACTCAATAATCAATATTCAACAAACAATATTCAGGTGAAATATATTTACTTGAGAATTGAAAATTGATTGTTGATTATTGAATATTGTCTATATTTGCCTTCCATATTTCATGAAAAAAATGACTGAACAAATCTATCCATGTTTTTGGTTCGACGGACTGGCGAAAGCAGCCGCAGATTATTATTGTACCATCTTCAATAATTCAAATGTCATCTCTTCGAATCCGTTGGTGGTGATGTTTAATTTAGATGGAAAAAAGATTATGGGATTGAATGGTGGTCCGATGTATAAGATTAATCCCTCTATATCTTTGTTCGTCACTTGCGAAACTATTGAACGCACAAACAAGGTTTGGAATAAATTAATTGAAGGAGGAAGAGTATATATTCCAATTGATAAACATTCCTGGAGTGAAAGATACGGTTGGCTACAGGATAAATTCGGAGTAACATGGCAAATATCTCTTGTGAACAATCCCGGCGATAAACCGAAGATAACTCCCTCAATGTTATTCACCGGTAAACAATTCGGGAGAGCAGCAGAAGCAATTAAATTATATAGTTCTCTTTTTGAAAACTCATCGACGGAAATGATGTTTCCCTATCCCGTCGGCGATGCAAATGAAGGAAAAGTTATGTTTTCTGTCATCAAATTAAATAATTATGAATTAATCGTAATGGATGGTCCGGGGGAACATGATTATACTTTCAGCGAGGGAGTTTCGTTTGTGGTGAATTGTGAGACGCAGGATGAAATAGATTTTTACTGGAACAAATTCACCGGGGACGGAGAAGAAAGTATGTGTGGCTGGTTGAAAGATAAATTCGGTGTGTCATGGCAGATTGTTCCTTCTATTATCGGACAATTATTAAGCGATCCAAATAAATCTCAAAACGTGATGACAGCACTTTTGAAAATGCGGAAGCTGGATATAAAGACGCTGATGGAAGCGTGAGTTGAAATTGAAGGAGTGAAATAGGGAGCTATGAGGTATTAGCCAATAGCCTAGACAAGAAGTTTCACAAATAAAAAAAGGGGTGGATTTCTACGAACCATCCATTAACTGTTAATTGTTAATTATTAATTGTGAATTGTTAATTGGTCTTCACGATTCTCTGAACAGTTTTGGTAGTTCCCTGCACGATTTCTGCAAAGTACAAACCTGGTTGCAAATGTAGAGATGCAATGCATTGCGTTTTTACATTTATGGGGAAGTTTTTGTATGTATATATATTTCGTCCGGCAAGATCATATATATTTAATTGTGCGGGGGAAGTTTCATCCGAAGTAAATAATATATTTATATTTTCGGTGAAAGGATTGGGGAAAGCAGAAAGAGAAATTCCTCCCCCTGCCCCCTCCTGAGGGGGAGAATCCGGCGCTCCGGATCGTGCCAATGAAATGGGAGTCGTCACCGTGCAAACAGAACCATACGCACCATAAACTCCATTTATCTTTGCCCGAACTTTCACATCATATATAGTATTGGCCACCATGCCGGGGAAATTGGTCATCCTGAAATTTGTGGTTGCACCTTTTGTGATAGTTTGGTCATAACTCAAGCCTGTATTGACAACATTAATGTCATAGTTTGATGCATCGGGAACCCAATCGTAATATAAATTATTACTCATCGCCGGTAAGGTTATGTTGCAGTAACCCGAAGCCAGTTGCGTGGTCAAAGGTGCCGGAGTAGTTATGGTGCAGGTGCTTCCGTATGCACCATAAACTCCATTTATTTTCACTCTGACCTTCACATCGTAAACGGTGCTATAAACGATGCCCGTGAAATTCGTCATTCTGAAAACATTGGTGGCACCAATTGTAATAGTTTGATCATAACTCAGCAATGTGTTCACCACATTAATATCGTAGTTGGAAGCACCTGGAATATTGTCAAAATAAAGATGATCATTCAATGTTGAAACGGTACTGTTGCAATATCCTGTTGCAAGTTGCGTGGTCGGACAAGTACTTGTTGTAACTGTATATATAGTTCCATAGGCACCGTAAACACCGTTGACTTTTGCGCGCACCTTTACATTATAAACTGTTCCATACGCGATATTGCTGAAATTCGTCATCCGGAATATAGTCGCTGATCCTGTTGTATAAGTTTGATCATAACCCAGCGAAGTATTTGTAACATTCACATCATAATTGGTAGAACCGGAGATCCAATCAAAATATAAACGATCGTTTAATGCAGTCAAAGTAATATTTTGATAGCCGGCAGCAAGTGCAGTAGTTGGCACACAAGCAGAAGTATAATTCGTCGTTAATGGTTGAGTCGCGGTATTAGTGCATGCATTTCCATCTGTATATGTATATGTGACAGGAAAAGTGCCGGCACCGGAAACAGCCGGATTAAAAATGTCATCCGTCACGCCTGTTCCCGAATACTCCCCACCCAATGGACTACCGCCGGTTAAGCTTGATGAGGAAGCAGTGGAACAAACATCCGAGAAAGGACTCAATGTGACCGTCGGATTCGAATGAAGCGTTACCGCAACCGTTGTTGTGGCACTACAGCCGTTTGTTGCTGTTCCTGTAACTGTATATGTTTGGTCAGACCCGGGATTTGCAGTTACAGAAGAGCCGGTTGTTCCACTCAATCCGGTAGCGGGACTCCACACATAAGTCATTCCAGTGTTGATGGGAGCAGTTGATGGAGAAACCCATGTAATCCCGTTTTTCAATGTGCCCGTATTTCCATTTCCGGTAATATCAGTTGTTGTCACTCCTGCTCCGTTATCCAATCTCCAGTACGCAGATAGATTCGAAGCATTTGTCGCAACAGGCAGATTCATGTTTGCGAGTAATGTAGAAGCACTTTGTGCTGTATTCCAGAATCGTACTTCATCCATTTCACCCGTAAAATAACCCGTTCCGTATCTTCCGAAAAACAAAGGTTGCGTTGTCGTACATGCAGCGGCAGTTCCTGTCCATGCCTGTGAGTCTTTTAATATGCCATCTACATATATACTTAGGCCACCGGCATCGACTGTCATCGCGATCTGATGCCAGAGATTATCATTAATCAAACCTCCGTCAATCGCGTGACTTCCCCCACCAAAGTCAAAACAATAATTTGAATTATCTGCAAAATAAAAAGCGTAGACATGACCACCGCTCATAAAAAGATTATATCCATTATAAGATCCGGCTAAATATTTAGAAACGATTCCATAATTCCCTGTTCCCGCAGATGATGTTTTCACCAAAGCAGAAACCGTCAGAGGAAATGCATTTAATGAGGATGCATTCGCAACTTCAACATAATCATTAACACCATCGAAACTTAGCTCGCTCCCTCCATCCGCATACAAGTTTCTTGCAACCCCGTTGCAAACAGACGCAGCCGTTGTCGCTGCGACTACGACAGAATTTGTATATACCGTTACCGTCGCTTCGTTCGAATAAGCAAAAAGGCCACTTCCGGCACAGGTAGTTTTCAGAACATAGTAGTAAATACCTGCGGTGAGGGCTGCTGAAGTGTAACTAACGGTTGTTGCACCGGTTCCTCCGCTCACATTTGAATATGGTCCACCGGAAACAGTTCCAACCTGCCACTGATAAGTAATACCACCCCCGATGTCAGCCCCGGTAGCAGAAATCGTAAGTGTTTGTGTTTCGCATTTTGAATAAGTGGTCGGAGAGATTGTCCCTGCCGCGGGTGTACCGGAACAGATAATAAATTCATCGGCACCGATATCGGGGGTTGCAACATCTCTCGTTCCGCAATCAATATCGTCGGTTGTAGTGAGAACCGCACCGCCGGCATTGAGCGTAATATTTGCATTGTTTGAATTGTCGATGTGAAGATCGGTTGAAGAAATAAAGACGGGGTCAATGTTAAGTGATGCGGCATCTTTCGCGCTTGAACTATTCCATGCTGAGAGTGTTGAATATGAGACATTACCTGACGAGGTTAAATTTGTTGATTGCACCATAGCAGATCCGGTTCCGGTCGCATAAAGATTATTGTTATTGGAAGTCAGGTTGCTGAAATTTGTGTAGTTAAAGCCCATCGCCCGGTTCAGATTGGCGCCTGTACTACCTGAACTGATAAGAATATTATTGTTAAGATTAATCGTAGGATTACTGCCTAATACCGCCAAACCGAAGGAGGGATATGTTCCACTGGTAAAGGCACCCTGCATTTTCACAGTATTGTAATACACGTTGGTTGTGGATCCTTGACCTCCGCCTAAATATAAACCGGCTGCGAAATCTCCGGATGCAGCATTACCGTTCACACCAGAAATCATATTATTCGCAACGAGACTTGTTCCGGAAGTGGAGGCACACAAAGCAATACCGACAGCAGACAAATTAAGGGATTGCGTTATCGTCCCTATAGTATTGTGTGTGATATTCGCATTACTTACCTCGTTGGTGCCCATTGCCGAGGAGCTCAGACTGGTACCGGCTCCGACACTAATTCCAATCGCATCAATAGCTGTTGAAATGTTTATCTCTGAAATCGAATTTCCTGAAATAGTGATATTATCCTCATACCCAACGAGAATTCCCCCTTTGCTCACATTGTCGGGTGAAACGGTATTGATTTGATTGAGATTGATAACCGTTCCGGTATTTTTACTTCCGGCACCTGCTCCCTCCGAGAATATCCCGTACTGGGTTTTGGATATCGTATTGTTGATATAAGAATTGTTGTTATTTCCGACTCCGAGACTGGTGGTACTGATGGTAGAAGAACCGCTCCCGACTCCAAATAGGGTTGTGGTATTGGAATTACCCTGAAGAATACAATTCTCGATCGTATTGTTAGTCGCACCATCAGTGGAATTACTTTTAAGCCAGATTACCGCGCTGCTTGTTCCGGAGTTGGTATTGGTGATGGTCATGTCGCGGGAAGAGACATTATAGGGACACACGGTGTTTGTTACAGATGCAACTGAACCGTTTATGACCACATAATCACAAGCATTTAATCTGATCAGTGCATCAGACCGACTACCCGAGAGTGTTGTCGGAACAGCGGTATTTATGGTGAACGTATAGGGTCCGGCACAACCATAACTAATTGCATTTAACGCGGTCGCCCCGTCTTCCGAAACTGTTCCATCCATGATGGTTGCTGTAAGATCACCCGTTAATCCGGCGGCATTGATTGCAGCGAATAATCCATCTGTCTTTGTAAGACTTGTATAAGTTCCTGCGGACCCGATTGTGACAGTCCCTGACAAACCACCAGCAACTGTAGTATATGAATTTACAAAACCACCCATCGGAAAAGCGCCGGCTCCGAATGCCACACTTGTTTGCGTACTTGCAGGAACACTCGATGCGATGCTGAGAAGAGGTGTGCCCGACAGATCTTGTGCTACGACAAAATACTGAACGGTTTCAGCACCTGCAAGTCCTCCAAAGATCAACGATACATCTATGGTTAGGGAGAAGGGGCTTGAACTATTGCTTGCTTCGGCATATTTCCAGCCATCGGTGGTATTATCATTGGTTCCCGGCAAGACGTCGGAGTTGGTTGATTTCTTAAACCAGATTCTGGGTTTGGTTCCGCCATTTACATCGACGCCCGTAGCATCGGTGATTGTTGCAGAGATGGTTCTGTTTGAAGTGCAAAAAACCGGTGTCGATAATAGGGTATAAACTATTGCCGGACCACTAAGGTCTGTTATGGGGAAGTTTCCTGCATCAGCACCAATATCGGATGGTGTATTTGAACTGCGGTCATCTTGATCGTAATCAGTGGTGATTCCCGAAATGGCAATAGCTGCGCCCTCGATGGGAGTTGAACCGGTAATGTGTAAGTCGGGTGTTCCTGATGTTACATCTGTGAATGAAGGATCAGCAGAGAAGCTGTGATTATCCGCGCCCGTGGCGGTCTGCCACGCAGAAAGGGAAGCATAATCTGTCGAGTTAAAAAGCCCCGTCACGCCTCCGCTTCCAGTCGTATAAAGATCGTTATAGTCGCAAGTTAAACCTGCGGGATTCGGTGTGGTGCCGGCAACCGTAATAGCGTAATTAATTCCTGTAGCCCCGGCATTGTTGCGGGCATTCCATAAAATATTGTTTTCATAAAGACGTGTAGTGGTGACAGTACTCTTCAGGCAGAATGTGTTCGATGACCCAGCGGTGGGTGCACCACCTACATAGATACTGTTAAAGTAAGCGTTGCCTGCTCCTGTAATGATTCCATTGATTGAGCAGCCAACATTGATACCGACTCCCGTATCGTCTATCCCCAAACGAATCATATTGTTTTTGTAGGTCGGATTTCCGGTGAATGTGTATATTCCATAAATAAATGCAGTATTATCTGAAACACTGAGCCCATAGATCAGGTTTCGATCCATGACATTCGTGCTAACCGAACTTCCTACATTGAGAATCCCGCAAACGGAGATGCCTGCTGACGCGGTGTTAGACAAAGAATGAATTGAGTTGGAAGAAATCTCAGTCTGATGGGTGGCCAATAGGCTACTGGTATAAATCCCGATTAAAGAGATAGCTCCACCAATGCCAGTGTTGGCACTGTTCGAGGTAATGTTCCTTACAATATTTCCGGTAATTTTCGCTGCACCGTTGGCGATGAAGATCCCTACGCCTTGAGTATTTGCTGATGATGTTGTCAGGGTGATCGGGGCTGCAGGATAACCAATTGTGTTGTTAAGAATCAGGTTGACATTAGTACTTTGCGGAACAAGAATAATACCGTTGAAGGAGATTGGCCCGGTGGAAGAATTCGTAGCCGTTATACCACCAATTGTATTGCCGGAGAAAGTTGAGTTAAAAGCCGCATTATTGTATATTCCATATAAAGAACTCGAACTTGAGGAGGAACTTGAGAAAGCGATATCTCCGCTAATGCTGGTGCTTCCGATTGTATTATTGCTGATGCTGATTCCATCGGTCCCGCCACCCGCATACATAATGGCTGCAAAGGTGCCCGAGGTGCTGCTGCCGGAAATCGCCCCTCCCACAGAAATTGCGGTTATCGTGTTGTCATCGATCTGATCTGCTGCAGTAGCCCCGCTTGCTGAAATATATATGGGAAAAAATTTTGATGATGAGTTGAAACCCGTGAAAGAGTAAGTACCGGTACTGCCTGAGGCCGCGTAACCTATCGTATTGCCCGTAACAATCATGTTGTTGTTATTAGCACTTGCCAGTTCGATTGCCGAATGGATACTCCCGGCAGATTGAGTTCTTGCTCCTGTCTGATAAAATTTATTGTTTGTGATATTCCAGTCTGTGCATCCGCCGCCGACGTATATTCCTGCAGAAGCGACAGCATCTGCCCAAAAGTCAAAAATGTTGTTGTTGGTGATTGTATTGCCACTGTTATAGGTGGTATAATTAGTCGTTGTCCCATTTCCGTAGATGCATTTTGACGTTGTACCTGCTCCCTCGGGACAAATATCACAGTAAGATATTGTGTTGTTGTCATTTCCGGTTGACGCCACAGCATCTGTAGCAAAATAGATATTCCCGCCGTCTGTTGCCACAGTAGCGCTGAACGCGCCTTTGATTGTACATCGCGTGATCGTATTATTCGACGCACCACCTATAAATCGAATCGTACACGTTCCCGCCGTTGCAGAGCTTGTTGTGTTTGAGATGGTCAGGGCGTTTCCACCACTGTTTAGCCCATCAATGTTAACGTTATCTGCACCGCTCAGATCGATCAGTGGATTTCCGGCTGTTCTTGCCTCTGATATCGTCCATGAACCTCCCGAAGGTTGAATGGTGATGCTCGTCCATGCACCTGCATTCAGAGTCGCTCCGCCACTCTCGCTGGTATTCGCGGTGACGGTGATCGCGATCGTGTTTCCGGTTTGCGCGACAGCGTTTATCGCTGCAAAAGCGGCACCTAAAGTTGTGTAAGTTCCATCTTCAGTTGTAGATCCTGCTACGGTTATTTGCGCTTGAGAATCTAAAGCAAACAGGTTGAAGATCACACAAATAATCAAAATTCCGAACGCGAAATGAGGCGAATTCAGTTTGGGCATTCTTGTTCTCATGAGGGAGGGTTTTGGAGGGTGATTTTGTACGAATTCGGATGAATGTTACTCTGAATTCATTCAGGGGCGATGCGAAAATATGAAAATGTTTTCTCGAAAGCTATTATGAAGAAGATAAAGCTATGCATCACCCGCCGTAGCGAAGCGGCGGCGGGAGTTATGAGCTATGAGTTATGCTTCGCCCGCCGAAGCGTAGCGAAGGAGGGAGGTATTACTGTAGCTAACAATTTTCATGATAAAAAAGGGTCAGATTTCTCCGACCCCTGCCATTGTTAATTGTTAATTGTTAATTGTTAATTGTTAATTGTTAATTGTTAATTGGTCTTTACTATTCTCTGAACAGTTTTGGTAGTTCCCTGCACTATTTCGACAAAGTACAAACCCGGTTGCAAATGTAGATAGGTAATGCATTGCGTCTCTACATTTATGGGGAAGTTTTTGTATGTATATATATTCCTTCCTGCAAGATCATATATAGTTAATTGCGCAGGTGAATCGTCCTCAGAAGTAAATAATATATTTATATTTTCGGTGAAAGGATTCGGATATGCAGAAAGAGCCTGCGTTTCCTCCCCCTTCGCCCCCTCCGGCGGAGGATAATTGAATGCATCCGGATTAGAAGTACGTGCCAGAGAGACCGGTGTTGTGATCGTACATACCGAACCATACGCTCCGTAGACGCCATTCAGTTTTGCACGAACTGTTACGTCATAAATAGTGGAAGGTAAAATACCTGTAAAATTACTCATCCTGAAATTTGTTGTTGCACCTTTTGTAATAGTTTGATCATAGCCAAGTCCCGTATTTACAACGTTAATGTCGTAATTGGATGCACCTGAAACATAATCGTAGTAGAGATTATTTGTAACTGAGCCCAATGTTATATTGCAGTAACCGGAGGCGAGTTCTGTAGTCGGACCAACCGGTGTTGTGATGGTACATACACTTCCGTATACTCCGTAAACACCGTTCTTTTTTGCACGTACTTTCACATCATAAACAGTATTATATGCCAGACCTGAAAAATTGCTCATTCTGAATACTGTTGCTGTTCCAACTGTAATTGTTTGGTTATGACTGAGTGCGACATTCTGAACATTAATGTCGTAATTGGTTGCACCGGCAACTTCATCAAAATATAAATGGTCATTCATTGAAGAGATTGTAATATTGCAGTAACCCGAATTAACCTGAGTCGTGGGGACACATGTGTTTGTATAATTTACAGTCTCTGTCTGATTTGCAGAATTGGAACAACCATTTCCATCTGTATATGTATATGTAATGGTGAAAGAACCCAATCCATTAATCGCAGGATTAAAAATATTATTCGTAACGCCTGTTCCCGTATAAATTCCGTTTGCCGGACTTCCACCACTCAATGCGAATGCGGGTGCATCCGAACAAACATCTGCTAAAGGACTTAGCGTAACCGAAGGATTTGAATGCAGAGAAACAGCGATGGTTGTGGTTGAAGTACAACCGTTTGTGGCAGTTCCCGTAACTGTATATGTTTGATCAGAACCGGGGTTGGCTGACACCGAACTTCCGGTAGTTCCACTTAGTCCGGTCGAAGGGCTCCATACATAAGTCATTCCCGAATTGATCGTAGCTGTAGATGGAGAAAGCCATGTTATTCCGTTCATTAATGTACCGGTATTTCCATTTCCGGTGAGATCTGTTGCGGATAATCCTGCTTCATCATCCATCCGCCAATAACCGGTTAAGTTCGTCGAGTTTGTCGCGACAGGAATATTCATATTAGCAAGTAAGGTCGCTGCATTTTGAGCTGTATTCCATAATCTGAATTCATCCATCTGACCATTCAGATAACCGTTCCCATATCTGCCAAAATAAAGAGGTTGAGTTGTAGTACATGCTGCTGCTGTGCCCGTCCACGCCTGAGAATCCTTCAATACACCATCCACATAAAGACTGAGACCTGAGGCATCGACGGTCATCGCGACCTGATGCCATATATTGTCATTGATGAGTCCGCCGTCAATCGCGTGACTGCCTAAACCAAAATCAAAACAATAATTTGAATTATCGGCGAAATAAAAAGCATAAACATGACCACCGCTCATAAATATATTATATCCATTAAAGGAGCCACCAACATATTTAGTAATGATACCATAATTTCCTGTTCCCGCATTCGATGTCTTCACCATAGCAGAAACAGTAAGTGGAAAAGCATTTAATGAGGATGCACTTGCCACTTCAACATAATCATTCACCCCATCCAATGTAAGTGCAGACCCGGAACCGGCATACAAAGTCCGGGCGCTTCCGCTACATATAGATGTAGCAGTGGTCGCTGCCACAACAGGAGTTTGAATTACAGTCACATTCGACGATTTGGAAGTGTTGCCATTCGCGGTCGATGAAATTAGTGTTACAGCATAAGTTCCGGGCGTATTATATGTGATCGTTGGGCTTGTTGTGGAAGCT
>JAHEYM010000402.1 GCA_023251595.1 Bacteroidota bacterium | reverse complement strand
TTCATTTTCCATTGTCAGTGATTAAAGTGCTGACACCGCACCATAGTTAATTAAACTGTACAATATTTTGAGAATTAATGCTCGACTTATTATAGTTGTAATTCGAGGGATAGATATCAGAGTATTGCAAACATAATAAATAACTAATTCGCTTCAAAATTAAAGCGATTAATACCATTTGAGGTGATCAGTCTTTGTGCTAAAATATGGAATGATTATTACTTTAAGATCCGGGAAGAGCGTATGGAATAAACTAACTACCTTTGCCGAAATGCAAATTTTATGGCGAACTCACTTTTATCAGGTAAAAAAGGAATCATTTTCGGTGCCCTCGACCCTAATTCGATAGCCTGGAAGGTAGCTGAAAAAGCTCATAGCGAAGGAGCTTCATTCGTGCTCTCAAATGCACCAGTGGCATTGAGAATGGGACAGATCAACAAACTTGCCGAATCCTGTGATTCACTTGTAATCGGTGCCGATGCCACTTCAATTCCTGATCTGGAGAATCTTTTCTCAAAGTCGATGGAACATCTTGGTGGCAAACTCGATTTCGTTCTTCACTCAATAGGTATGTCACCTAATGTCCGTAAAGGCAAGCACTATACTGACCTTGATTATGAGTATTATCACAAGACTTTCGATATTTCAGCGATGTCGTTACACAAAACATTACAGACCGCCCATAAGTTGGACGCTATGGCGGAGTGGGGTAGCGTGCTTACACTTAGTTACATTGCTGCTCAACGTGTGTTCCCGGATTACAACGATATGTCAGACGCGAAAGCAGTTCTTGAATCAATTACAAGAAACTGGGGATATTTCTATGGGAAATATAAGAAAGTCCGTGTCAATTCAATTTCACAATCACCAACAAAAACGACCGCGGGTACCGGTGTAAAAGGATTTGATGGTTTCTTCGCTTATGCCGAACAAATCTCACCACTTGGGAATGCAAGTGCCGCATCTTGTGCAGATTATTGTGTGACTCTTTTCTCTGATTATACGAAGATGGTTACGATGCAAAACCTGTTTCACGATGGCGGATTTTCGTTCACCGGAATAAGCAAAGAAGTAATGGACAAATTTAATAGTTAGGAGTTAATTATTCTCCTCTTTCTTTTTCTTACTTGGTTTTGTCGGTGTTTTTGCAATCGTGATTTTCAATATGTTTGTTTCTTTGTCTAAAATCACTTCGATAATATCACCGTCCGCAATTTCACCTTTTATCAGTTCCTCAGCCAAAGGATCTTCAATGTGCTTCTGGATTGCCCGTTTCAAAGGTCTTGCCCCAAAATTGGCATCATATCCGAGATCAGCCAAACGATCTTTTGCTTCAGGCGTGAGTCTAAGTTTATATCCAAGTTCTTCAACTCGTTTAAACAAATGCTCGAGTTCGATATCAATAATTTTACCGATATCTTCTCTGCTCAGAGAATTGAATATAACCACATCATCAATTCGATTTAAAAACTCCGGTGAGAACGCTTTTTTCAATGCATTTTCAATGACCGATCTCGAATTGTCTCCACTTGTTGCCTGACGTGATGAAGTTTGAAAACCAACACCGGATCCAAAATCTTTTAATTGACGTGTACCAATGTTGGAGGTCATGATAACGATTGTGTTTTTGAAATCTACTTTTCTTCCAAGACTATCGGTTAAGGTACCTTCATCAAGAACCTGAAGTAAAATATTGAACACATCCGGATGAGCCTTCTCAATTTCATCCAACAAAACAACGCAATATGGTTTGCGTCTCACTTTTTCAGTCAATTGACCGCCTTCTTCGTAACCCACATATCCGGGAGGAGCACCGACCAGTCTTGAGACAGCGAATTTTTCCATATATTCACTCATATCTATCCGAACTAATGCATCATCGCTGTCAAATAAATAGCGTGCAATTATTTTCGCCAATTCTGTTTTACCAACACCGGTTGGTCCGAGGAAAATAAAAGTACCAATGGGTTTATTCGGATCTTTTAATCCTGCTCTGTTTCTTTGAATTGCTTTTACGATTTTAGAAATCGCATCATCCTGACCGACTACTTTTCCACGGAGTAATTCAGGCATGTGCACTAACCTGGTCATTTCAGTCTGTGCGATACGGTTCATCGGAATCCCCGTCATCATTGCAACAACTTCAGCAACATTTTGGTCATTCACTGTGAAGCGCTGACTTTTAGTTTCCTCTTCCCATGTTTTCTTCGCAACTTCTAATTGTTCGAGCAGTTGTTTTTCCGAATCGCGAAGACGTGCAGCTTCCTCATATTTCTGGCTGCGAACGACTTTGTTTTTCTCCACTTTAATTTCCTGAATCTTATTTTCTATATCCACAATATTTTTTGGAACATGAATATTCGTGATGTGAACTCTCGATCCTGATTCATCCAGCGCATCGATTGCTTTATCAGGAAGATGACGATCAGTAATATATCGGGCTGTCAAAGTAACGCAAGCTTTAATTGCTTCCGGAGTATAATTCACATTATGATGTTCTTCATAACGCTCCTTAATATTATTCAGAATTTCTATCGTTTCTTCTACCGTTGTCGGTTCGACAAGGACCTTCTGAAACCTGCGATCGAGCGCTCCGTCTTTTTCTATATATTGACGATATTCGTCGAGCGTTGTTGCACCGATACATTGAATTTCACCTCTTGCCAAAGCAGGTTTAAACATATTGGAGGCATCGAGAGAACCTGACGCACCACCAGCGCCGATAATGGTATGAATTTCATCGATAAATAAAATTACATCAGGAGATTTTTCCAACTCGTTCATCACAGCTTTCATGCGCTCTTCGAATTGACCGCGATATTTTGTTCCGGCAACCAATGATGCGAGATCGAGCGTAACAATTCGTTTATTGAATAACACGCGCGAAACTTTTCTTTGAATAATTCTGAGGGCTAAACCTTCTGCGATTGCAGATTTACCAACACCCGGTTCACCAATAAGAATCGGATTGTTTTTCTTTCTGCGACTGAGGATTTGAGATACCCGTTCAATTTCTTTTTCGCGTCCGACGATCGGATCAAGCTTCCCGTCTTCTGCGGCTTTTGTCAAATCTCTTCCGAAATTATCAAGAACCGGAGTTTTAGATTTTGAATCCCCTCCTTTTTTTGGTGTACCAAACGAACCGGAATCTTCTTCTTTAGAATATGGATCATCCTCCGGAGAATGTGGAGTGTCGGCTCTAAATCCTGAACTTTGTGCCATTACTTCTTCACGAACAGATTCGTACGCAACATTATATTTGTTTAATATTTGCGTCGGAATATTGTCTTCATCCTTCAATATAGATAAAAGCAGATGCTCAGTGCCTATCAACTCACTTTTGAACATTTTGGCTTCCAGAAAAGTAATTTTCAATGCCTTTTCCGCCTGCTTGGTTAATGGAATATTATTTAAATTGCTCACAGTCCCTGTACTTCCCTTAACAGAGCTTTCAACCGATTTTCTCAACTCAGCCAGGTCAACCTGAAGAGACTTAAGTATCTTGATTGCAAGCCCTTCGCCCTCGCGAATCAGACCAAGCAAGAGGTGTTCGGTTCCGATGTAATCGTGGCCCAGACGTAGTGCCTCTTCACGACTATAGGTCATCACATCTTTGACCCTGGGTGAAAATTTAGCTTCCATATATTGTTTGTGTTTAATTCTTAAGGTTTGGT
>JAHEYM010000401.1 GCA_023251595.1 Bacteroidota bacterium | reverse complement strand
ACATCTCTCCCTGTATTTTGTAAATTTTCAACCCCCATAAATAATTCATTGCCGCAAGAAACTCCATTCTTTTTGAAATAGACGATGTTCATTCCCCTGGAATCTGTATGCATGAATTCATCATAATCAATTTGATAAGATAAATAAAGCCCCAACCCGAGAACATATTTATATCGCATATCAGAGGGGGGACCATCAGTATCAACTCCGCCCCAACAATTCTCCAAAGCACAATAGCCTAATGACATATTAGGTTTAGTGTTATAAGTCCACAATTTTAATCCACAATAATCTTGAGGATAGAATTTTCTGTCATCCATATTGAATAATTCAAAAGGTAATGTCTGAACTACTCTATAACGATCGTATCGGATTTGAATAGTATCTGTGAAAACCTGCAAGGAATCCAAATAAAATGTCGAATTAATTACATTATATATGAGGGAATCTGGCGTAACTAATCTTGTCAAAAACGTATATTTCTGATAATAGTTATAATTATAGTAGGGAGGCCCATAAGAATTATAATGATAATTATGCCATTGTATCTCATCACCAGGCTGGTAATCGTAAACCATTTCGTTTGTAATCTGATAAATACCCGAAGGTGGCGAATCCATTCCAATTGCCATTAGCGGTCTTAGCAATTGCGGAAAACTATCAATCTGAAAAAATTGAATCAATCCATTATTTTTCGAGACCGCAATTTCGTGCTGATTTATTTGAGAGTTAATCGTATTACCCGAACTATCTGTGTGAATAATTTTATAATATCTGACCGAATCCGAATTGTTTAAATAATTCGTGAAATCAGTTCGGTTATAAATCGTATAAAATTTTTGTGAGGCATCTGAATAGAAAAGTTCTGAATCGGTTGTAAGTGTATTGAAATTAAAATCGAGAGTATCATCAGCGAGTGTGATGAATTTATAATTCTGAAAATTATCTGAAATGATTTTAGCACCTAACCATGAAGGAAAATCTTGTTTATAACAATCAGTTCCCCACCACCAATTGCAGGAATCACTGGGTGACATACTGCCCCTCACCCGGAAATAATTATAATAAACCGAGTCTGACCCTGAACTTGTAACCGAATCTATAGCCAAACTGAAAGTATATAGTGGAACCGGGTAATTGGTAAAAAGTTTTTTAGTGCCCGAATTGAATAGTGCATAATTCTGACCAAAAACAGGAATTGTCAGGAAAAAGAAGAGAACAAAAAGGATTTGTCTCATTCGGATGCGAATATGTCGCAAATGTAGGAATTTGTCCTTGCAAATACTATTATTATCTATTACATTCGTAAAAATTTAATTCCATGAAAAAAATCTACGATTATTTTACCCGGATTTCTTTATTTCTTATTCTCTTTTCCCTCCTTTCACCAAAAACTTCAATCGCCTCAAACTACTACTGGGTAGGCGGTTCAGGCAACTGGAGCGATTACGCAACGCATTGGGCAACGACCAGTGGAGGACTTGTTTTTCATAACCAAGAACCAACGCCATTTGATAATGTGTTTTTCGACCAATATTCATTTCCGACGGCAAATGATTCGATCATTGGTAACTCGACACTCGCTACTTGCACAGATATGGATTGGACAGGTGTAACAAACAATCCTGTTTTTATTGGTTCTTCCTCCACATATTCCCTCGAATTATACGGAAATCTTATACTAAATCCGGGCATGACATGGCGATTTGGAGGAAACTTAAACATGAAATCCACAGTTCCAGGCAAGTCTATCAGAAGCGCTGGGGCACAATTATATACTGTTTCATTCATTGGCGTAGGTGGAGGGTGGACCTTGCTGGATGCACTTAACGCATATACAATTGATTTTGCAAACGGTGTCTTCCACTCAGCGAATTTTCAGGTTTCAGGAAGCAATATTTCAAGCAACAGTGGCGCAAGCGCGTATTTCGGGTCATCTGTAATTAATACAAATTACTGGAATATGTACAATATTAATATATTGGATGCTGCGAATACTACTATCAATATCAGCGGTCAGATGGCGAGATTTGAGGGTGGTTCCGCTCAATATAATATCATTAATTTAATGTCGGAATGCGAGGTTAACAGTTGGTCGGGAAATTCGATCATTCATAAGTTGACGGCCTATGATAATGTAAGCATAGATTATCCGAATACTTTCGATTCCCTGATTTTTAATAATGCCGGACATCATGTATATCTCGGCGGAAGTTCAACCCAAACCATTAATAATGCATTTGTTTTAAACGGATCCTGTACCGGGTTAATCAGCTTTCAATCCTCTGTTCCCGGCTATCCCGCGTTGGTAAGCAAAACTTCCGGTATTGTGAATATCTCGAACGCAGTGATGTCGGATATTCAGGCAATAGGTGGAGCCACATTTAATGCATCGAATAGCGTGATATTGAATAATGTTTCGGGTTGGAATGTCACAGCTCCTGCACCGCGGACTGTTTATTGGGTGGGTGGAACAGGGAATTGGTATGACGCTTCGCACTGGTCTCTCAGCAGCGGCGGTTCAGGAGGTGCCTGCGTTCCAATGCCTATTGATAATGTGAGGTTTGACGCAAACTCATTCCCCACTCTAAATGATACTGTTTACCTTTACTCCACTTGGAATAATCCAACGCACTATTACGCGAAGAACCTCGATTGCACCGGGGCGGGAAATAATTCTGGAATTTATTCAGGTTTCTACCGTTCAGATCTTCATGTTTACGGTTCACTCATTTGTTCCAGTGGTATGGGGATGAAACCCGGGCATTTATTGATGAATTCCACATCGACCGGAAACACGATACGGACTTCCGGTGCCTATATCGATGAACTCAGCCTGGACGGTAATGGTGGATCTTGGATACTCCTTGATTCTCTGAAAACCGACGATTTTCTTTTAGTAAATGGATCATTTTCTTCCAATAATCAATTAATCCGATCCTATCGCGACCTCACAATTAGTCCGGGTTTCGGCTCGTCGTTCGGGATTTCACGAATGTACTGCAACCATTGGGATGCAAGTCAGGCAACCATTGTCTATGCTGACAGTGCTGACTTCACGATTTTGAATTATATGTTCGCTTCATTCGACGGGGGAATTTTTGATTATCACCATGTATATTTCCCGAACGGCGGGAGACTCAATTTGGCGAGCTTCGGACAAGGCAGTCGGTTCGACAGAGTAATAAGTGATGCAGATCTGTTTATTTATGGCGATAACATATTCGATTCTTTAATCTTCACTAGTATCGGTTTGAATATTTATCTTGGATCGGGTAATACGCAAACAATCCTCAGTCTTTTTTCGGTGATGGGGAATTGCTCGTCTAACTCTCATATCCAATCCGATTATGCAGGTAATCAAGCTACAATTTACAAAGCTTCGGGTTCTGTCACTGTTGATTATGCCAACTTGCAGGATATTTATGCAACAGGCGGTGCTACGTTCATAGCAAATAACTCAGTAGCTGTCTCAAATGTAACAGGATGGACTGTAAATACTAACGCCCCCAGAACACTTTACTGGGTTGCCGGAACTGGTTATTGGACCGATCCTTCCCATTGGTCACTTTCAAGTGGTGGAGCAGCGGGTAACTGCCACCCATCTCAATTTGATGACGTTTATTTTGATGTGAACTCTTTCAGTACACCCGGCGATTCGGTTTATATCGATGGA
>JAHEYM010000400.1 GCA_023251595.1 Bacteroidota bacterium | reverse complement strand
GAAGAAACTTCATTCTCAGCTATCAACCCATTTGCCATCAGAGGTTGGAGGAAATTTGATAAATAATGTTTCGTACCAAATAATGCAGGGATTCCTACGAAACCACCCACAGCAGAAAGAAGCGCGAGCAGCATAAGTGGCACAGTCATTATTTTCGGACTTTCATGCAGATGATGTTCCTGATCGTGCGTACCACGGAAATTACCGAGGAAAACCAAAAATAATAATCTAAACATATATACAGCTGTGATGATGGATGAAATTCCTAAAATCACAAATGCCAACGTGGAATTCTCCAACACTTTTATCAGGATTTCATCTTTCGAGAAAAATCCCGCGAATGGTGGGAGTCCGCTGATTGCCAAAGTTCCAATTAGAAACACAATCCATGTAACCGGCAATTTCTTTTTCAAACCACCCATTTTCCTAATATCCTGTTCTCCGCCCATTGAATGGATGACTGCGCCGGCTGCAAGGAATAATAATGCTTTGAAAAATGCGTGAGTCATTAAATGAAATATGGAGGTACTGAATGCTCCTGCACCCGCTGCAGCGAACATAAATCCCAATTGACTCAAGGTCGAGTATGCCAATACCTTCTTAATGTCATTTTGATATAACCCAACTGTTGCTGCGATAAATCCGGTCACCACACCAACGATTAAAATCATATCCATGGAGATGGGTGCAAGTGCATATAAAATATTTGATCTTGCAACCATATATATACCTGCGGTGACCATTGTTGCAGCATGGATTAATGCAGAAACAGGCGTTGGACCTGCCATTGCGTCGGGTAACCAGGTGTGCAAAGGAATCTGTGCACTTTTACCCATCGCACCAATGAAAAGTAAAATGGTAATCCACGTAATAGTTGATTCACTTCCGGAATAACTCTTTGCTTCCGAGAATACTTTTCCGAATTCTACAGAGCCGAATGTCATAAACATAAGGAAAATGCCAAGCAAAAATCCCAGATCTCCGATGCGATTCATGATGAATGCCTTTTTAGCAGCATCGTTATAATCATGATTTTTATTCCAGAATCCGATCAATAAATACGAACATAATCCGACACCTTCCCATCCGATAAACATCATCACATAATTCGATCCCATCACTAAAATTAACATGAAAAAGACGAAAAGATTCATGTAGGAAAAGAATTTGGCGTAACCGGGATCGTCGTGCATATATCCGATTGAATATACATGAATCAGAAATCCGATTCCTGTAATGATCATCATCATGATGAGCGAAAGCTGATCGATCTGAATGGAGAAAGCTATGTGAAGTGAACCTGCGTCTATCCAATTAAAAAGTGATTGTATGGATGATTGTTTTGGTCCGTCAATAAATCCGGCAAATAAAATTCCCGTTAATATGAATGATGCAAGAATGGTAAGACAACCGATCCACCCACCAATAGTTTTGGATATTTTTTGGAAACCGACTCCAAGAATCAGGAAACCGATGAGAGGGAAAAGCGGTATTAACCAGGCAATTTTTTCCATATAATTTTCCTAAACCCTCCTTCTAAAAATTCAAATTTGTTACCACTTCAATTTATTCAAGACATTAATATCAATAGATTTAATATTCCGGTAAATCATCACAATAATTGCCAATCCGACAGCTACTTCTGCTGCCGCAACCACCATAATGAAGAAAACGAAAACCTGTCCGGGTGTATCAGACCTGTAAGTTGAAAATGCCGTCAAAAGGAGGGTTGCAGCGTTCAGCATCAGTTCAATAGACATAAATATAATGATCGCATTTCTTCTCATCAGCACTCCTGTTACACCGATTGCGAACAGAATCGTGCTGAGAATAACATAATGTTCGATCGGAATTGTTTTAATTATTTGTGTTGCATCCATTTTTAGTTGCTCAAATTTTTTCTGCAGAAACTTTAGGTGAAGACTTCTCTTTTTTACCAAGGAATACAGCACCTACCATTGCTGCCAGGAATAATACGGATGATATTTCGAACGGAAGAAGATAATCGGAGAATAATGATTTTCCAAGATTCTGTATCGTGCCTGTACTTGCAGCATACGAGGCCTCACCATTTAATGTTGAATCTGCAATTTCACCACTCCCATGTAATGCTCCGATTAATGTAACCAGAAGTATGCCACCGGCAATACCACCCGCAAATTTTATATATATATGTTTATGTGGCTCATATTCTTTATTAAGATTTAACAGCATCACTACGAACAGGAATAGAACCATGATAGCACCCGCGTATACGATAACCAAAACAGCTGCCAAAAAACCTGCGTTCAGCAAAACAAACTGTGCCGCGATGCTGAAAAATGTGATGACGAGATATAGCACGCTGTTTATCGGACTCTTCGAAAGAATCACCATGAGTGCGGTGAAGATTGAAACAAAACCTAAAAAGTAAAATATTGAACTACCCATTTATCAATTACGAATTAGGAATGAGGAATTAGGAGATACAAATTATTAATTGTTAACTGCTAATTTTTTTTCCTGTCTTTTTGAAATATCAATACGTTTATCCATCGATTCAACCAATCTGTCTTTATGATAAATGAAATCCGAACGTTCATACATCGAAGGAATTGTTTCGGGTGTTAAGAAAATAGCCTCTTTTGGACAAGCTTCCTCGCAAAATCCGCAGAAAATACATCTCAACATATTAATATCATAAACCGCTGCATATTTTTCTTCCTTATACAACTTTTCTTCACCGGGTTTTCTTTCTGCCGCTACCATCGTGATCGCTTCTGCCGGGCATGCAACCGCACAAAGACCACATGCGGTGCATCTTTCTGCGCCTTGGTCGTCGCGTTTCAAAACATGTTTTCCCCTAAACGTTGCTGAGAATTCCCGTTTCACTTCAGGATATCTCACTGTTGCTTTTCGCATAAAAAAATGCTTCAAAGTAATCACCATCCCCGTCCAGATTGCCGGTAAATACAACTTCTCCAGGAAAGTCATTTCCCGTGTTTGTACCGGCTTCGAACGATTTGTTAAGGGTTGCATATTATTGTTTTAACATCATGATAAGTCCGGTGACTAAAACATTCAAGATCGAGAGAGGAATTAATATTTTCCATCCCAATTTCATTAATTGATCGTATCTGAATCTTGGTATTGTCCATCTTACCCACATATAGAAGAATATGAAGAAAGTGATTTTGCAGAAGAAAATAAAGGTTCCCAATAAAGTCATGAGGTTAGGTGATAAACCAAGTCTTCCGATTAAAGGGAAATTATATCCTCCGAAATAAACGGTTGCTATAATCGCCGAAGAAATGAACATATTAATATATTCAGCGAAAAGATAGAAACCGAGTTTCATACTACTATACTCAGTGTGATAACCACCGACTAATTCTGTTTCACATTCGGGTAAATCGAAAGGTGTTCGATTGGTCTCTGCAAATGCACATATTAAGAAGATCAGAAATCCGAGAGGCTGATATAAAATATTCCAATGCCATGATGGCTGACCGTGAACGATGTCATTTAAACTCAGCGAACCCGACATCATCAAAATCGCGATTAATGACATTCCCATACTCAATTCGTATGAAATCATTTGCGATGAAGCGCGGATAGCACCAATTAATGAATATTTATTATTGGAAGCCCAGCCACCAATCATAATTCCATATACGCCGACGGAAACTACAGCGAAAATG
>JAHEYM010000399.1 GCA_023251595.1 Bacteroidota bacterium | reverse complement strand
ACAATACCGCTCCCGATTTATACAGACAATATACTTTTAAAACCGTCGGATTTAGTATCAGGATGATTAAAGACTGAGACGGTTTCAGTTTCGGGAACAGTGAACGGTTAACAGAAAAGTCTGCACCCACACCCCTTACCCCTCTCGGGAGGGGAATAAATTGTTGGATTTATATTCATTAAAGCAATTAACAATCTTTTTTCTCCCACATTCTTGTTCGCCAGAACAATGAATAGCAGGAACATTCCCCTCTCGAGAGTTAGGGGTGTGCGACGGATGCTAAGATAGAGTTGGAAAGTCAGGTAAGAGAACATATCTTTGCGAATGTATATTCGCACAATTTAATAATATTTCATCAGCTCTATCCGCGTCATCTGCGTTCCATTTTTAAAACCGTTTTAAGATGAAAAGACTTTTACTCTCGATCGTACTGCCAATCGTTTGTTTATCATCCTTCGCACAAATTCTACAGGAAAACATCAATTTTGAAACTCCCGATTCCTTATTTCAAATAGATACCTCGTTAGTCGGGAATATATGGCAAATAGGTAGACCGTCTAAGATTCTATTTGACAGTGCTTATTCTGCAACAAATGCAGTAGTTACAGATACCATAAATTATTATCCAACAAACAATTTATCCACCTTTACTATTAAAGTTTATTACCCTACCTTTTCTATTGCCTATCCGACAACATTTATTCAATTTAGACACAAATATGATACGGATACTTTGCATGATGGTGGTTATATTGAGGTTTCTTATGATTCCCTGACTACCTGGACCAATATTAGTAACGATCCTAATTTTTTGGGATTCTATTACGATCAAGTAAATCAATCAAATCCTATAATTTCAAATGGGAATGCAGCATTTACCGGAAGATCTAATTCCTGGCAATATGAGTTTTTTAATTGGTGTTATTGGCTTGCTTGGCCAGATACAACACCGGTTTACCTCCGATTTGTTTTCTCAAGTGATAGTATTCAGAATAACCGGGAAGGATGGATGATCGATGATATTCAAGTATGGACCGATTGGTGTGAAGGCATTCCAGAACTTCAAAACAATAATCTAATTTCACTCTTCCCTAACCCAACTTCAGACGAATTAAGAATTAACCACACAAATTCTATTTCCACAAGTTCGATTCAGGTTATAAATTATTCGGGTGAAGTTGTATATATAATTAATAATTTCACCGGAGAAACTATTAATGTGAGGCAACTCCCGAATGGTATTTATTTGTTGAAGTATTCGGATGGAAAGGGTTATGAGGTCAAGAAGTTTGTGGTGCAGCATTGATTGTAAAAGGAAAAATAACCGCAAAGGTCGCTGAGAAGACGCAGAGATTCGCAGAGAAAATAGTAAAATTCAAACCTTTGCGTCCTTAGCGTTTCAACTTTGCGTTCTTTGCGTTGAAAAAAATTCACAAATATTACCTAATTTCGTTCTGTGAACACTCCGAAACAAACCCTCGAGACCATGCAAACAGAAACTTTAATCACTCCAAAAGAACACGACTTCACACCACCTCCAGTACAAATGATACAGATGATAACAGGATTCTGGACTTCCTGTTGCATCTACGCTGCCGCCAAATTGAATATAGCAGATATGCTTGCAGCAGGTCCGAAAACGCTGAATGATCTCGCTGAGAAGACCTCAACACATGCTCCTTCGCTCTATCGTTTGATGAGAGCGTTATGCAGTGTTGGTATATTTATGGAGAATGAAAAAGGTGAGTTTGAGATCAATGCGCTCGGAAGTACCCTGCAAAGTGATATTCCGGGATCGATGAAATCGATGGCAATTGCTCAATTAGGAGATCATTTTTCTGCATGGGGAAATCTTCTTCACAGCATAAAAACCGGTGACATAGCTTTTGATAATCTGCATGGAATGACCATCTGGAAATATTATGAAACAAATCCGGAAGATGGCGCCAATTTCGCAAAAGCAATGAGTGGTCTGACACAAGGTGTTATTATGAATATTTTGCCGAATTACGATTTCAGTTCATCTAAAACAATTGTTGATATCGGTGGTGGCAACGGCGCATTGCTTTGTGCAGTTCTAAATACGAATCCGACCGCCAAAGGGATTGTTTTTGATGAAGCATATATTCAAGGACAAGCAAATGCAAATATTAAAGAACTGGGAATGCAGGAGCGCTGTGAATTTAATCCCGGAAGCTTTTTCGATAGTATTCCAACGGGAGGCGATTTATATATGATGAAGATGATACTGCACGACTGGACGGATGCTCAATCAAAACAGATTCTTGACAATACTTATAAAAGCATGAAATCCGGAAATAAACTTTTAATTATTGAATCTGTTATTTCAGAAAGAAATATTCCACATCCCGGCAAATTAATGGATATTAATATGCTTGCAATGACAGGTGGTCGCGAACGTACAGGGAAAGAATGGAAATCATTGATAGAAAATTCCGGGTTTAAATTAAATCAAATTATTCCGACTTTCTCTCCGATGTTTTCGATTATTGAGGTGGAGAAGGAATAGACTGCCCGCAAAGGAATTGTGCTTCGATTTTCAACACGGAGATCACTGAGATAAAAGGAGTTACACTGAGAAATATTTTGTTTATTTATTATGGTTGGAAAAAGGTATTCTGCCCCTGTGAAACTCTGTATCCTCTATTTTGAAGCCCGCACGGTAACAATTACTCGTCTCATATATTGATAAATAGCTGCTTTTTTGTCCGGTTCCATATCACTGATATCCTGTAAGGTGAAACTAGTGCCTTCCGGTATTAAATAACTCCTGTCCTCAAATTTCAGGTGTTCGCGCCGATTGAACTTAGGAATAGTTTCTTGTGATGCCATACAGAATAGTCTGCTTGAGTCAACTCCTTCGTCAATGAATAATCTATTAATTCTCTCTGCTCTATGCCAGCTAATCATGGAATCTTCTTCCGGATCATTGAAACCAATAATATTAAATATTAATTTGGGATTATCCTTACAAATTTGGGCTAATGACGTTTTCGACTTATCAATTGGTTCGGAAATGTTTTTAACGAAATAATAAACAGGGAGTGTTGGGCCGCAACCCGAATATCTCAAATATACATTCGCCTCCTTCAGGGTATCGAAGGATGATACATCCATTTTCTCACCAATATAAGGAACTTTTGAGAAATGAATAAGATAATGAAGAGTTTTGTCAAAAAGAAAACTGGTAGCACCGCTTCGATCAGTTGTGATTGAAGTATCCAATCCCCCTGAAGAAACAATGTTAATCCGCACATCAGACAACATCTTTTCAGTTTCCACATCCCTTACATTGAATTGAACAATTCTCAACGTCGAAACCTGTGCCTCCATATAAATTGAGGATGCAAGAAGAAAACTAATAATGAAATGATATCCCTTGAGTTTCATTGATTGTCCATATCAAACACAAAGTTAGTTATTCCACGTTGAGATTCTATTATTTCAAACTTTGATTATTTTTGCATTATTCACTAGCTTTGTGGATAATATTGAAAGAAAAGAATTATGAGAACGCTGAAAATTACAATATCAGAGCTTGAATTCAAAAATTATCGGTTGATGTAAAACAAACTTTTGTTCTCTGAATTTGTTGAAATTCTTAGTAAGGAACTTTCTCGTCAATTGCTGAATAAAAGTCTTGAACTCTCAGAAAAACATGGTC